>JALYXH010000128.1 GCA_030947185.1 Actinomycetota bacterium
CCGTCGGCGCGACGACAGCGGCGCGCTCGTGCTCGCCGCCACCGACCCGGCCAACCCCTTCGGCGCCGCGCTGCCCTGGCCGGCCCGGCCGGCAGTGGACCAGCCCGACGGGGAGTCGGCGCCGGGACACCGACCGGGTCGCAAGGCAGGCGCACTGGTCGTCGTCGTCGACGGACAGCTGGTGCTCTACGTCGAGCGTGGCGGCAAGACCCTGCTCTCGTGGACCGACGACCCGCCGCTGCTCACCCCGGCCGTCGACGCGCTCGCTCTCGCCGTACGCGAGGGGATGCTCGGCAAGCTCGCCGTCGAGCGAGCCGACGGGGAGGCGGTGCTCACCTCGGCCCTCGGGGTGGCTCTCGAGGGCGCCGGCTTCCGGCCGACGCCACGCGGGCTGCGGCTACGGGCCTAGGCGAGCGGGAGCGACACCGGCATGCCTGAAGGAGACACCGTCTGGCTGGCGGCCGAGCGGCTGCGTGCCGCTCTCGCCGGTCAGATGCTGACCCGCAGCGACTTCCGGGTGCCGCAGCTGGCCACCACCGACGTGTCGGGGCGGCGGGTCGAGGCGGTGGTGGCCCGTGGCAAGCACCTGCTGACCAGGCTCGAGGGCGGCCTTACCCTGCACACGCACTTCCGGATGGACGGCTCGTGGCGGCTGTTCCGCCCCGGACAGGCGTGGAACGGCGGACCCGACTGGCAGGTGCGCGCGGTCCTCGAGAACGCTCAGTGGCAGGCGGTGGGCTACCGCCTGCCGGTTATCGAACTGCTGGCAACCGCCGACGAGGCCGACGCGGTGGGCCATCTCGGTCCTGACGTCCTCGGCCCCGACTGGGATCCGGCGCAGGCTGCGCACCGGCTCGGCCAGGACCCCGCTCGCGAGATCGGGCCGGCGCTGCTCGACCAGCGCAACCTGGCCGGCATCGGCAACGTCTACAAGACCGAGGTGCTGTTCCTGCGCGGGATAAGCCCATGGACCGCCACCGCCGACGTCGACCTGGCCGCCCTGGTCACGCTGGGTGCTCGGCTCATGCAGGCCAACCGGGGCCGCTGGGAGCAGGTCACGACTGGCGACCTGCGGCCCGGTCGCGGGCACTGGGTGTTCGAGCGGCAGGGCCGGCCGTGCCGCCGGTGCGGCACAACTGTGCGCAGCGCCGAACAGGGCGACCCGCCCTACCAGCGGCTGTCCTACTGGTGTCCGTGCTGCCAGCCCGGACCCGCGCCCGCACCGTCCGCGGCGGCTCCCCGGCGGCGCTCTGCTCCGGTCGGGCGGCGGCGCTACCCGCCCTGAGCGGGCCCGCCACTCCTCGTGCCACCATCTCCTCGGGTCGGCTGGACCAGACGGGTCGGGCCCACCGCGACTGCTCACCGGGAGGAACGACGGTGCCCACCGGCTTCACCGAGCTCGAGACGACCACGCCCGCCCCGAAGCTCGACGACGGCGACCACGACCGGTTCGCCCACTACGTGCGGAAGGACAAGCTCGCCGGCGCGTACATCGAGGGCACTCCGGTGACGGCGCTGTGCGGCAAGGTCTGGGTGCCCTCACGCGACCCCGAGCGCTTTCCGCTGTGCCAGGAGTGCAAGCGCCTCTACGACCTCGGACCGGACGGCCGCCGGCGGGAGTGGGACGAGCGCGCCCGCAGCCAGGGCTGAGCGCCGGGCAGCCAGGCGAGTCCTGCCCTCAGGACGGCTCGGCGGTGGGGGTCGCCTTCCGGTCGGCGGCGGCCGGTGCGGCCGCCGGGGCGGCGTCGATCGCCGGTGCCTCCTTCGCCGGCGCGGCCGACTGGCTGGCCGGCAGGGCGTTGCCGCCGATGCTCGCCCTGATCTGGTCGAGCCGGGCCGAGCCCGCCATGTCCAACGTCGAGCGCTGCACCTCGAGCATCCGACCCTCCACCGAGGTGCTCGCCAGCTCGGCCTGCCCGAGCGCGTTGGCGTAGCGGCGCTCGATCTTCTCGCGAACCTCGCCGAGCGACGGCGTGTTGCCCGGGGCGGCCAGCTCGGACATCGAGGTCAGTGACTTCGACACCTGCTCCTGCATCTTCGCCGACTCGAGCTGCGTCAGCAGGTGCGAGCGCTCGGCCAGCTTCTGCTGGACGGTGAAGGCGTTCTGCTCGACCGCCTTCTTGGCAGCTTCGGCAGCGGTGAGGGCCTGGTCGTGCAGCGACTTCAGGTCCTCCATCGACTGCTCCGCAGCGACGAGCTGGGTGGCGAAGGCTGAGGCAGTCTGCTCGTAGTCGGCCGCCTTCTTCGCATCCCCGGCAGCCTTGGCCTGGTCGGACAGGACCAGCGCCTGGCGCGCCGAGGCCTGCAGCTTCTCGACCTCGGACATCGTGCGAGCCAGCTTCATCTCGAGCTGGCGCTGGTTGCCGATGACCGCAGCGGCCTGCTGGGTCAGCTGCTGGTGCTGCCGCTGGGCATCCTCGATCGCCTGCTGGATCTGGATCTTCGGATCGGCATGCTCGTCGAGCTTGCCCGACATGAGCGCCATCAGGTACTTCCAGCCCCGCAGGAACGGGTTTGCCATCGTCGTGCCTCCTCCGGCGGCACCCGGAGGGCGGGTGCGCGCTCCTATCGTCGCAGGCTCGGCCCGCTCAGGGGTGCCCGGGGGGAGTTTCGACGGGCCCGTCCGTGGGGGGCGCAGCCTCCAGCTCGGGCGCCGGGCCCGGTAGTCCGGCCGCCAGCAGACCCGCGGCCAGCGTGAGCTCGTCCTGGCCGCCCGGCCAGAGCAGGTGGCTGGACAGCCAGCGCAGCACCAGGTCGAGTGTCGGGGCCTCACTGCTCCGCCCGGCGCGGTCCAGGCCCGCGCAGACTGCCGCGCGGGCGGCCTGCCAGCCCGGCGCCGCGGAGGGCATCGCCAGGCCGGCCAGCATCGCCGGCTCGTCGAGAGCCAGCCGGCGTACGACGGGATGCCCGCCGATCCGGTCAGCCGCTCTCGCGAGCGCCTCGGCAAAGCCCTCTGCCGCGAGCACCGAGGCGCACTCGGCGGCCAGTGCCTCCACCTCGGCGACCGCGAGGGCGGCGTACACCTCGGGCTTGGTCCGGAAGTGGTTGTAGACGGTGGCCTTGGCGACACCGCCCAGCGCGGCGATGTCGGCCATGGTCGTCCGCCGGCTGCCGTACTTCACGATCGACCGGGCGGCCCCGTCGAGCACGTTGGACCGGGTGCGGCCCATCGCGTTGCCGGCCCGGCTGCGGGTGCCCGGCTCCCGGGCTCCCGGCGGTGCCGCCTCAGCCGGCGACGGGTCGATGGACGGCGCTCTCGCGAAGACAGATGCCACGCCGTCGTTCATCCCATCGCCGAAGGCAGCAGGTCAAGTGACGCGGTGCTGCACCACCGGCGTACGCCGGGCGACCAGCGGCTCAGGCCGCTGCCACGACCTCGTGGCCGACATCGGCGGCGAGCACCTCGTCGTGGCGGACGGACGGCCCCACCGGCGCCAGCCCGGCCAGCGGCGCGAGCTCCGGCCCGGGTGCCCGCAGCGGCTCGACCAGGGCGAGCCCGTCACTGACCTCGCGCAGGAGGTCGGCCAGCCGGACGTCGAGCGCGGCACAGATGGCGGCGAGCAGCTCGGAGGAGGCCTCTTTGCGACCTCGCTCGACCTCCGAGAGGTAGCCCAGGGAGACCCGGGCCCGGGCGGAGACCTCGCGCAAGGTGCGGTGCTGACGAAGCCGCTGTTGCCGCAAGGCATCGCCGAGCATCCGACGTAGCAGTGCCATCGGTGCCCCTCCCCGCGGCGCGTGCCGCACTTGTCCACGGTACCAACCGGATCCGACACCGCCACCCGGCCCGAGCAGGAGTCGCTGTCGTGTCCAGTAACGCTGTAATCGTCGAGCCGCTTCCCAGGCGGTCAGCCGGCCGTGCCCGCCAGGTGCCGACGGAGCAGGTCGATGGCGCTGACCGCGGCATAGGTGCGGATGCGCGGGCGGTCACCCGGCAGCAGCAGGACGCGGGTCTGCTCGCCCTGCGGCGTGGAGAGGCCGACGTGCACGGTGCCCACCGGGTGCCCGTCCTGCTCCTCGGGCCCGGCCACGCCGGTGAGCGCCAGCCCGTAGGTCGTTCCGAGCGCCCGGCGTACGCCGGCAGCCATCGACGCCGCCACCTCGGCCGAGACCGGCCCCTTCTCGGCGAGCAGCGGGCCCGGCACGCGGAGCAGGGTCTCCTTCAGCGCCGTCGCATAGGCGGTCACCCCACCCCGGAACGTGGCGCTGGCGCCGGGCACCTCGGTCAAAATCGCGCCGAGCAGGCCGCCGGTCAGCGACTCGGCCACGGCCACCGTCTCCCCGCGGCTGAGCAGCGACCGGTGTACGACGCCGGGCAGGGTGTCCTCGTCGTACCCGTAGACCGCGGCGCCGAGCGCGTCGAGGGCGGCTCGTTCAACCGGGGCGACCAACTCCAGAGCCTCGGCGCGGGTCGCCGCTTTGGCAGTGATCCGGACCCTGACCTGGCCGCCGCCGGCGAGGAAGGCGATCGTGGGGTTGCCGGCCGCCTCCAGCCGGGTGACCTCGCCGGCCATCGCCTCGGCGACGGCCGACTCCCACATGCCGACGGTGCGGATCGCCCGCGAGACGATGGCCGCCGGCTCCCCCGCCCGCCGGAGCAGGTCCGGCAGCACCGCATGGGCGAACATGTGCTCCATCTCGTGCGGCACACCCGGCAGCGCGTAGGCGATGCCGCCGAGCAGCTCCAGCCGCAGGCCGGGAGCAGTGCCCCTGTCGTTGGGCAGCGGGGCGGCGCCGACCGGGAGATCGGCCTGGCGGTAGTTCATGTCGGGGATCTGCCGGCCGGCCGCCGCATAGCGCCGCCGGAGCGCACCCGCCAGGAAGTCGTCGCGCTCCAGCGGGACGCCCGCAGCCGACGCGACGGCCTCGCGGGTCAGGTCGTCCTGGGTCGGACCGAGGCCGCCGGTCATGACGACAGCGTCAGCGCGGTCCAGAGCGGTACCCACGGCGTCGGCGATCCGGGCGATGTTGTCACCGACGACCACGCTCGTCGTCACGTCGATGCCGACCTCGGCCAGCCGCTGGCCCAGCCAGGCGGCGTTGCCGTTGACGATGTCGCCGAGAAGGAGCTCGGTGCCCACCGCGAGCAGTTCGACCCGCATCTAGCCGGCGCCCGGCCCCTCCGGCGTCCGGGCCGAGCCGGTCGAAGAGTCGGTCGCCGAGTCGCGCGCCGCTCGGCGGCCCCGCTTCATCGCCGCGCGCGGGCTGGTCTGCCGGAGCGTGGCCGCGCGGATCACGTAGTCGGCCCCGGTCACGAGGGTGACCACGACGGCGGCAGCCATCATCACCGCGCGGGCGGTGCCGAGCAGCCCGGACAGCGGCAGGACGTACATCCCGATCGCGAGCGACTGCAGCGCCGTCTTCCACTTTCCACCCCGGCTGGCCGGCATCACACCGTGCCGGATCACCACGAAGCGCAGCAGGGTCACCCCGACCTCGCGGATGAGAACCACGACGGTCACCAGCCACGGCAGCTCACCGAGGACGGACAGCCCGATCAGCGCTGCGCCGATCAAGGCCTTGTCGGCGATCGGGTCTGCAACCGTGCCCACGGTGGTCACCAGCCCCCTGCTGCGGGCGATCTGCCCGTCCACCCGGTCGGTGAACGACGCCACCGCGAAGGCGGCCCAGGCCGCGATCCGCCAGCCCGCGCTCCGGCCGCCGTCGACGAACAGCACGACCGTGAACACGGGCACGAGCAGCAGCCGCAGCGCCGTCAGGGCGTTGGCGAGGTTGACCACCGGCACCGCTGCGCTCAGCACCGGCTGCGGCTGCGGCACCGGCACCGGCTGCGGGTGCAGCGGCTGACTCGGTAGCGGCTGACTGGGTAGCGGAGCCGACCCCGGCGGCGGCAGGACGGCGCTCATCGCCCGGCGGACACCGGCGCCTGACCGGCCGCCCTGTCGAGAACGGCCACGGCGACTGCTTCGAGGTCGACCCCAGCAGACCCGGTGACCGTGCCGAGCACCAGGTCGCCGACCCGTACGCCGGTCAGCTCGCCCAGCCGGAGCCGGGTCGAGCCGTCGACCTCCGGCGCCTGCGAGGCGGCCCGCCCTTCGGCGAACTCCCCGGCGGCGTCGACCTCCTCGACCAGCACGTCCACCGCCGTACCGATCCGGTCCTCGGCCCGCTGTGCCGTCAGCTCCTCCGCCAGCGAGGCCAGCCGCTCGACCCGGCGGGCGATCACGTCGCGGCGCACCTTGCCGGGGAGCGAGGCTGCCTCGGTGCCGTCCTCGTCGGAGTAGCCGAAAACCCCGACCGCGTCGAGCCGGGCAGCGCACAGGAAGCGCTCCAGCTCGGCGACATCGGGCTTGGTCTCTCCCGGGAAGCCGACGATGACGTTCGATCGCACGCCCGCCTCCGGCGACCTCGCCCGGATGGCGGCCAGCAGGTCGAGGAAGCGCCCCGTGTCGCCGAAGCGGCGCATCCGGCGCAGGAGCGGGCCGCTGGCGTGCTGGAAGGACAGGTCGAAGTAGGGCGCCACACCGGGCGTCGAGGTCAAGACGTCGACCAGCCCGGGCCGCAGCTCGGCCGGCTGCAGGTAGGAGACCCGGACCCGGACAATCCCCGGTACGCCGGCCAGCTCCGGAAGGAGCACCTCCAGCAGTCGCAGGTCGCCGAGGTCCTTGCCGTAGGACGTGGAGTTCTCGCTGACCAGCACCAGCTCGCGGACCCCCTGCTCGGCCAGCCAGCGAGCCTCGGCCAGGACGTCGGCCGGCCGGCGCGAGACGAAGGCGCCACGGAAGGCCGGGATCGCGCAGAACGCACAGCGCCGGTCGCAGCCCGAGGCCAGCTTGAGCGGCGCGACCGGGCCGCCGGACAGGCGCCGGCGTACGACGCGGGGACCGGAGGCCGGGGCGACGCCGACCGGAAGGTCGGGCGGCGCCAGTACGCCGTGGCCCGGCACCGACCCCGCAGCCGGGTCGCGGTCGACCGGGCTGAGCGGGAGGAGCCGGCGGCGGTCGCGCGGGGTGTGGGTTGCGTGTGCGCGACCGGCCAGGGCGTCGTCGAGCCGGGCCGCCACGGAGGGGTAGTCGTCGAAACCCAGGACAGCGTCGGCTTCGGGAAGGGAGCGGGCCAGCTGGTCGCCGTACCGCTCGGCCAGGCAGCCGACGGCGACGACAGCTCGCGGGCCGGTGCCACCCTTGAGCTCGGCCGCAGCGATCAGCGTGTCGATGGAGTCCTTCTTGGCCGACTCGACGAACCCGCAGGTGTTGACGATCACGGCGTCGGCGGTGGCCGGGTCCGGCACCACCTGCCAACCGTCAGCGCTCAGCCGGCCGGCCAGCTCCTCCGAGTCGACCTCGTTGCGGGCGCAGCCCAGCGTGACGAGGGCGACGGATCCGGCGGGCATGAAGCAAGGGTACCGGCGCCACGAAGCACCGGCGCCGCGAGTGGCGCCGCGGTCAGCCGGCCGAGCCGGTGGGGTCACCCGGGCTGAAGGAGGACCGGGACACCTCGCCGATGGCCCCCGGGGAGCCCAGGTCCTTGCCGTTGACGACCAGGTCGACGGCACCGGCATTGCCAAGGGTGAGCCGCAGCTGGCTCGGGTCCTGGAAGTCCTTCAGGTCACCCCGGTTGAGGACCCCTTGGTAAAGCGTGGCCTTCGCGGCATTGGTGACCAGCACCCAGCTCTTGTCCCCGGTGAGACGGATGCGCAGCGAGACGCCGTTGACCGGGACCTGCGCAACGGCGTCGGGGGCCGGCCCGCTCGCCGAGGGGGTCGGCGTCGGTGCCGGCGCCGGCGCGGGGCCGGCTGTCTTGTCCGCGGCGACGGTGGCCTTGGACGCGGGGCGGAACAGACCGGACACCAGCGGCGCGGCAGCGATCGCTATCACGATCAGCAGTGCGACGACCATCGCGGCGGCCCAGTTGGGTCCGCTCCGCTCGGGCCTGGTCGACTCCGGCTCGAAGATCTGAGCGGCGGGCGGCCCGGCCGGCGCGCCGCCGTGCATGCGATCGAACTCGGCCACCAGCGGAACCGGGTCCAGGCCGACGAACGTGGCGATGCTGCGCAGGTGACCGCGGGCGTAGACGTCACCGCCGAGACCGGTGAAGTCGTCGGCCTCGATCTTGCGCACAAGCGTCGAACGGATACGGGTCGATGCGCTGACGTCCTCAACGGAGAGTCCCTTGTGCGCGCGGGCGGCAACAAGCGTCTCGCCGATCGACATGATGGTGGGCCTCCTCCGAGCGCGGGGGGTGCCCACCCGCGCCGCTTGCGTGTAGTGATCGGCGCCGGACGACGCGTACTTCACTCCCGCCACTCTACGGGCCATCGAGGCGCGACGACAAAGCGACTTTGGTGGCGCCGGGCCTCGGCTCAGCCGCCCCGCAGAGCGAGGAGGAGTCCGTCGAGCTCCTCGGGACGAACCAGCACGTCACGGGCCTTGGACCCCTCGCTCGGGCCGACCACGCCGCGGGTCTCCATCAGGTCCATCAGCCGACCGGCTCGGGCAAAGCCCACTTTCAGCTTGCGCTGGAGCATCGAGGTGGAGCCGAACTGGGTGCTCACCACGAGCTCGACCGCCTGCTGCAGCAGGTCGTCGTCGTCACCGATGTCGTCGTCGGCGGCCCGCGGCGCACTGCCCGGCGCCGCCACCACGTCGGCGCGGTACGCCGGCAGCTGCTGGTCGATGCAGTGCCCGACCACCGAGGCGATCTCGGCCTCGGAGACGTAGGCCCCCTGCAGCCGCATCGGCTTGCTCGCGCCCATCGGCAGGAACAGTGCGTCGCCCAGCCCGATCAGCTTCTCTGCGCCGGGCTGGTCGAGGATGACGCGCGAGTCGGCCAGCGAGGCGGTGGCGAAGGAGAGCCGCGAGGGCACGTTGGCCTTGATCAGGCCGGTCACCACGTCGACGCTCGGGCGCTGCGTGGCCAGCACCAGGTGGATCCCGACGGCTCGGGCCATCGCGCAGATCCGCACGATCGCGTCCTCGACGTCGCGCGGGGCGACCATCATCAGGTCGGCCAGCTCGTCGACGATGACCATGATGTAGGGGTACGGCTGGTAGATCCGCTCGCTCCCGGGTGGTGCGGTGATCTCGCCCGACCGCACCTTGCGGTTGAAGTCGTCGACATGGCGTACGCCGCAGGCGGCCAGGTCCTCGTAGCGCATCTCCATCTCGCGCACGACCCAGCCCAGGGCCTCGGCGGCCCGCTTCGGGCTGGTGATGATCGGGGTGATCAGATGCGGGATGCCCTGGTAGTTGGTCAGCTCCACCCGCTTGGGGTCGATCAGCAGCAGGCGGACCTCGTCCGGGGTGGACCGGGTGAGGATCGAGGTGATCAACGTGTTGATGCAGGTCGACTTGCCGGCGCCGGTCGACCCGGCCACGAGCAGATGCGGCATCTTGGCCAGGTTGGCGACGACGAAGCCACCCTCGATGTCCTTGCCCAGCCCGACGATCAGCGGGTGATGGTCGTTGGTTGCCGGCCCGCTGCGCAGCACGTCGCCCAGGCTGACCAGCTCGCGGTCGACGTTGGGGATCTCGATCCCGATCGCGGACTTGCCGGGGATCGGGCTGATGATCCGGACGTCCGGGCTTTTCACCGCATAGGCGATGTTGCGGGACAGCTGGGTGATCCGCTCGACCTTCACCGCTGGACCGAGCTCGACCTCGTAACGCGTGACGGTCGGCCCGCGGGAGAAGCCGGTCACAGCCGCGTCCACGGCGAACTGGTCGAGGACCCCGGTCAGCGCCTCGATCACCGTGTCGTTGGCTTTGCTGCGGGCCTTGGGCGGCGTGCCCTCGGCCAGCATCGTCGCCGGCGGCAGGTGGTAGTCACCCTCGGCTGCAGTCAGCGCCAGCTGCTCCGCCCGGGTCGGCGCCGGCGGCGGCTTGCTGGGTAGCAGGTCGACCGGGATCGCGATCGGCTCGGTCGGCGGGTCACCGTCGGGGACGACCGGGGACGCCGCCTCGAACGGCGCTTCCGGGGTGGGAGCTGCGCTGCCCACCCGCCGCCGGGAGGAGCGCCGTCGCAGCGGTGGCAGCCCGAGGTCGAAGGCTGCCTCGTCATCGCCGTCGGCCTCCCGGCCGGCCTCCGCCGCGACGGCGCCGCGGTGGCGGCGCAGCACCTTGTCGCGCAGAGCTACCACCCGCAGCGGTACGGCGTGCACCGGCGTTGCCGTGATCACCAGCGTGCCGAACGCGGCGACGAGCACCAGCAGCGGCGCCGCGAGGAAGGTCGTCACCGCGCTGCGCAACGGTGCCGAGGCCAGAAAGCCCACGAGCCCGCCGGCGGCCCGCATCGCCCGTGCGCCGTCCGGCGGAACCGGACTCCCGTGCGCCAGGTGCACCAAGCCGAGCAGGCCGACCGCCAGGGCCGTCCAGCCGACGATGAGCCGGCCGCGGCTACCCGGGTCGGCCGGGTGCCGGAGCACCCGCCAGGCGGCGACGGCCAGCAGC
>JALYXH010000131.1 GCA_030947185.1 Actinomycetota bacterium
CGGAAGTCCTGCCCGCGGTCGAGGGCCTCGAGCCCTGCCCGAGCTCCGGCCCCGCGCGGGTCGGCCCCGACAGCCTCCCGGCGCTGACGCTGGGCTGCCTCGGAGCGGGGCCGTCCGTCGGCCTTGCGGGCCTGTCGGCAGGGGTGCCGATGGTGGTCAACCTGTGGGCGTCGTGGTGTGCACCCTGCCAGCGGGAGCTGCCTGCCTTCCAGCGGCTGCACGAACGCGCCGGCGGCCGGCTCACCGTGCTCGGCGTACTGACCAAGGACCCCTCGCCGCTGTGGCGGGACAGCCTGCTCGCCTCCGGGGTCCGCTACCCGTCCGTCCGCGACGACGACGGCACGCTGCTCGCCCGTGAGCGCGGCGTCGGGCTGCCGATGACGCTGCTGGTCCGCGCGGACGGGTCGGTGGCGAGCCGGTACATCGGTCCGGCGCTCGATGACGCGGCCCTGGCCGCACTGGTCGAGACCAACCTCGGTCTGCACCTGTGACAGAGGTGCCCGCCTGGCTGGCACCGCTGGCGGTAGCGGCCCGGGACGTGCCGCCCGAGGCTCTGAGCCGGTTCCTTCCGCCGCCCGACGGCGGTCGCCAGTCGGCTGTGCTGATCCTGTTCGGCGAGGGGCCGGCCGGGCCGGACCTGCTGCTCATCGAGCGGGCCAGCACGATGCGCAGCCACGCCGGCCAGCCGGCCTTCCCGGGGGGTGGCGCCGACCCCGGTGACACGGGTCCGGTGGACACCGCGCTGCGGGAGGCGGTGGAGGAGGTCGGCCTCGACCCGGCCGGCGTGCAGGTCCTGGCCACCCTGCCGGGGCTCTACCTGCCGCCGTCGGGATACGTCGTGACACCGGTCCTGGCCTGGTGGCACTCCCCGTCGCCGGTCTGGCCGGCCGACCCCGAGGAGGTGGCGGCCGTGCACCGGGTGCCGGTGGCCGCCCTGGCCGACCCGGCCAACCGGATGCGGGTCGGCCATCCCAGCGGATGGCTGGGGCCAGCCTTCGACGTGAACGGGATGCTGGTCTGGGGCTTCACCGCCGGCCTGGTCGACCGGCTGCTGGCGCTGGCCGGCTGGGAACGCGCCTGGGACACCGAGCGGATCGAGCCACTGCCGGCGGAGGTCGTCGAGCTGGCTCTGCGCACGCGCGGCGGCCGTGCCCTGCAGGCGGCCGAGCCGGTGGTGACCCCCGCAACCGAGCCGGTCGCCGGTGCGCGCGCCGCCGACCCCAGGTGGGCCTGAGATGCCTCGTCGTCGCGCACCGCTCGCAGTCGCCGCGGCCGTGCTGCTCGCCGTCGCCCTGGGGGGCTGCAGCAGCGGCGGCGTCGCCAGCTCTCCCCAGGACACCCGACCGGTGGTGGCGACCCTCGGGCCCGATGGCGTGCAGCAGGTGAGCATCGACGGCAACGACAAGCTGCGCTTCGTGCCGTCGGTGATCCAGGCCAGGACCGGTCGGCTGGCCATCACCCTGCACAACGCCGGACAGACCAACCACATCCTCGGAATCGACGTGCTGGGAGCCGACACGGGCAACGTCGGCGGGGGCTCGTCGAAGACCGTCTCCTTCACCGTGACGACACCGGGCAGCTACGAGTTCGTCTGCAGCTACCACCGCGACGCCGGCATGCTCGGGCGCCTGGTCGTGTCCTGACCGGCATCTAGGCTGCAGACAATGAGAGGCGACCTGCTCGACATCGTGCTGCTCGTCGCAGCCCTCCTGTTCGCCATCTCCGGCTACCGACAGGGCTTCGTCGTCGGCGTGCTCTCCTTCGTCGGCTTCCTCGGCGGTGGCGTGCTCGGCGCCCAGCTGGCCAGCCCGATCGCCCACCGGTTCGCCAGCGGGTTGTCCGAGCCGCTGGTCGGCATCCTGGTGGTCTTCGCCTTCGCCAGCGTGGGCCAGCTGCTCGCGACCAGCGTGGGGTCCGCCGTACGCCGTCGGCTGACCTGGCGCCCGGCCCGGCTGTTCGACTCGGCGGCGGGAGCTGTCGTCTCGCTGGTGTCCGTACTGCTGGTGGCCTGGCTGATCGGAACAGCTGTTGTCTCGTCGCCGTTCCGCGGCCTGGCCGCGCAGGTCCGGCACTCGAGCGTGCTGACGGCGGTCGACACGGTGGTGCCGGTCTCGGCCCGCACGCTGTTCTCGTCGTTCCTGCGGCTGGTCAACGCGCAGAACTTCCCCCAGGTCTTCGGGGGCCTGAGTGCGCCGCAGGTCGCGCCGGTCGCGCCACCCGACCCGGCGGTGGCCGGCAGCCGGGCTGTGACGGTTGCCCGCGACGACGTGTTCAAGATCGTGGGAGTCGCCCGCGGATGCTCCCGCCGGGTCGAGGGCAGCGGCTTCGTCTACGCGCCGGAGCGGGTGATGACCAATGCACACGTGGTCGCCGGCGTGAGCGCGCCGGACGTGCAGGTCGGCGGCCGGACGCTGCGCGCACGCGTCGTCCTGTTCGACCCCGACCGCGACGTCGCCGTGCTCCTGGTGCCCGGTCTCGAGCGTCCGCCGCTCGCCTTCGCCGGCCCGGCCGTCAGCGGCGACAGCGCCGTCGTCGCCGGCTACCCCGAAGACGGCCCCTTCACCGCGGTCGCCGCCCGGGTCCGCGCCCAGCAGAGCGCGCGCGGGCCCGACATCTACCAGCGCAAGACCGTCACGCGTGAGGTCTACGCGCTGCGCGCCCTGGTCCGGCCCGGTAACTCCGGTGGTCCGATGCTCGCACCCGACGGCCGGGTCTACGGCGTCGTGTTCGCGGCGGCCGCCGACGACAGCGACACCGGGTACGCGCTGACGGCGGCGGAAGTCGCCTCGGACGCTCGGGCGGGGGAGACGGCGACCAACCGGGTCGACACCCAGGGCTGCGACTGAGGCGCTACCGCGCGGGCGCCGTCGCGCCGTCCTAGCTGGTGCTGGTGCTGGTGCTGGTGCTGGTGCTGGTGCGCTCCGAGCCGACGACGGCGGCCGCGGGCGCGGCCTCGTCCGGCTGGCCGCCGTTGACCGCTGCGGGCTCGGTGCCACCCCAGCGCAGCGTCCGCGGGGGGGTCGGCCGCGGTGCGTCTGCGCGCAGCTCGGAGGACCGCAGCTGGTAGGGCACGCTGGAGACGACCACGCCGGGGGTGAACAGCAGCCGGCCCTTGAGGCGCAACGCCGACTGGTTGTGCAGCAGCTGCTCCCACCAGCGCCCCACGACGTACTCGGGGATGAAGACGGTGACGATGTCGCGCGGCCCCGACCGGCGCAGGTTCTTCACGTAGTCCACCACCGGGGTGGTGATCTCCCGGTACGGCGAGGACAGAACGATCAGCGGGACCGGGATGCCGCGCCGGTCCCACTCGTCCTGCAGGGCCTGCGTCTCCTGGTCGTCGACCCCGACGGTGAGCGCCTCGAGCCGGCTGGGGCGGGTGGCCCGTGCGTAGGCCAGGGCCCGCAGCGTGGGCTTGTGGATCTTGCTGACCAGGACGACAGCGATGTTGCGGCTGGGGAGCGTCACCGGCTCGTCGGCGTCGGCCGCGAGCTCGAGTCGGACGTTCTCGTAGTGGCGGTGAACGCTGCGCATGGCCAACCAGATGATCGGCATCGCGATCACGACGATGTAGGCCCCGCGGGTGAACTTGGTCGTGAGCACGATGACCAGGACGATGGCGGTGAACGCCGCGCCGATCGTGTTGATCACCCGGGACTGCCGCATCCGACGCCGGTTGCCCTGGTCCTCCTCGCTGCGGAGCAGCCGGTTCCAGTGCCGGATCATCCCGGTCTGGCTGCACACGAACGAGACGAAGACACCGACGATGTAGAGCTGGATCAGCCGGGTCGGCGAGGCCTGGAAGGCGATGATCAGCACGATCGCGAACGTGGCCAGCAGCACGATCCCGTTGCTGTAGACCAGGCGGTCGCCCCGTGCGTGCAGCTGGCGAGGCAGGTAGCCGTCGCGGGAGAGCACCGAGCCCAGCACGGGGAAGCCGTTGAAGGCAGTGTTCGCCGCGAGCACGAGGATCAGCGCAGTGACGAACTGTACGTAGTAGAACAGCGGGCCGCCCCCGAAGACCGCCCGGGTGACCTGGGCGATGACGGTGCGCCCGGTGTAGCCGGGTGGCGCCCCCACCAGGTCCGAGGCGGTCTCGGTGACGTGAACCTTGCTGGCCAGGGCCAGCACCGTGACGCCGATGAACATCGCGACAGCGATGCCTCCGAGCAGGGCGAGGGTGGTGGCAGCGTTCTTGCTCTTGGGCTTCTTGAACGCCGGCACGCCGTTGCTGATCGCCTCAACGCCGGTCAGCGCCGTGCAGCCGGAGGCGAAGGCCCGCAGGAGGAGGAAGAGCAGGACCAGGCCGGCGTAGTTGTGCTCGGCCCGGATGGTGAAGGTCGCGCTCTCGGCCCGCGGCGGGTGACCGCTGGCGATCTTGATCAGGCCGGTCACGATGAGCAGCACGACACCGGCGACGAAGCCGTACGTCGGGATGGCGAACGCGGTCCCCGACTCCCGAACCCCGCGCAGGTTGAGCAGCGTGATGACCACGACCAGAAGCACCGCGATCAGGACGATGCGGCCGTTGAGCGCCGGGAAGGCCGACGCCAGGTTCGCCACGCCGGCGCTGACCGACACCGCGACCGTCAGGGTGTAGTCGACGAGAAGGGCGCTGGCGACGACGAGGCCCACCGGTGGCCCGAGGTTGGTTGTTGCCACCTCGTAGTCGCCGCCACCGGAGGGGTAGGCGTGCACGTTCTGCCGGTAGGACAGCACGACGATCGCCATCAGCAGGACCACGCCACCGGCGAGGTACGGCGTGTAGTGGTAGAGCGCCACCCCGCCGAGGGACAGCACGAGCAGGATCTCCTCGGTGGCGTAGGCCACGGAGGACAGTGCGTCGCTGGCGAACACCGGCAGCGCCAGCTTCTTCGGCAGCAGCGTGTCGCCGAGCCGGTCGCTGTGCAGCGGACGGCCGAACAGCAACCGCTTGGACAGACTGGTGACGGAAGGCACGACGCATCGTAGGCGTGCGCCCCCCCGAAGGCACGAAGCCCGAAACGCCGCAGTCGGGTGGGATGGCTCACACGGCTCCGGCTGGCCCCGGCGCTCCCCGGTGCTTATTCTTGCAAGCACTCCGACCGGTCGCGGGCGGAGCACAGGAGGTGACGTGGTAGCCGCCCAGCCAGCACCCGAACCGGCCCGGATCAGCCGGTCCCGGACGATGGCCGCCGATCCCTCCAGCGTCGCCCTCCTGCTGGCCGGTCCGGCCGCCGTCGAGCTCTGGCCCGGCGTACGCCGGGTGGCCGGCATCGACGGTCGCATCACCATGGTCGCCGAGCTGGCGCCTCCGGCCCAGGCCGCGCTGACGGCGCCGCTCACCCTGCGCGCCCGGCCGCCCCGCCGCACGCCGACTGCCTACCTGCTCCGGTTCGAGGTCAGCGGCCGCGGGCTGCCTGAGCTCCTGGGCAACCTGACCCTGCACTTCGCTGCCGCCGGTGCGCACAACGTGACCCGGGCCACGCTCGATGTCGACTACGCCCTTCCCGCCGAGGAGCTGCTCGGGGCACTCTCGGTGCGGCGGCTGCTCGAGCGCTCCGCCACCGGGTTCCTCGACCGGCTGGCCGCCGCCGCCGAGAGCCGCGCCCTCGCCGCCTGAACGACCGGTCAGCATGTCAACAGCAGGTCAGCAGGTCAGCAGGTCAGCGGGTCAGCGGGTCAGCCTCAGCACCAGGTCCTTGTCGGACAGGCCGGCCGTGCCGTTGCCCTCGATGCGCCCGGCCAGCTCGCCGGCCGCGCGGGCGAGTCGGCGCAGGTCCAGCTCGTACGGCGGGTCGTCGGCGTACCCGACGACGACCGCGCAGCCTCGCCGCAGCAGGGTGACGGCACCGGTGGCGTTGGCGCGCTGGGGGTGGGTCAGGCCGAGCGCCAGCTGGGCGAGTGCGCGCAAGAGCTCCCGCTCCGGCGCGGGCGCGGCCTTCCTCAGCTC
>JALYXH010000020.1 GCA_030947185.1 Actinomycetota bacterium
AGCCCGGTCGCTCCCGCGCCGAGCACCACCAGGTCGTAGTCGCTCATGGGCGCAGTCTGGCACCGGTGGCGGGTCGCCGCCCCGCCCGTGCGAACATCGCGCCATGCCCCCGTTCCCGCCTCTCGCGCCGACGGTGGCGGCCGCCGCCGTTCCGGAGCGCGCCGTGCTGCTCGACGTCCGGGAGGACGACGAGTGGGCCGCGGGCCACGCGCCCGAGGCGCTGCACGTGCCGCTGTCCGAGCTGCCCGGGCGGGTGGGCGAACTGCCTCGGGACCGTGACGTGGCGGTGATCTGCCGGGTCGGCTCCCGGTCGGCGATGGCTGCCGCGTTCCTGGTCCAGGCGGGGTGGCCCGCGGTGAACGTGGCCGACGGGATGTTCGGCTGGCAGGCGGCGGACCGGCCGATGGTCAGCGAGTCCGGGCGGCCGCCGATCGTGCTCTGAGCCGCGGCAGCCCGCTGAGGATGCCGACCACCGCGGCGAGGACGGCGGCCACAGTGAACGACACGATCGACGCGCTCAGCCACGGCGCCGGCGTCAGGTGCAGCCACCCGCGCACGGTCGTCCAGCCGGTGACCCACCAGGAGATCGAGCCGGGGTTCACCAGCTGGTAGGCCATGAAGCCGGCCAGCCACGGCAGCGCCATCAGCCAGCGCCGCGGCGCCGACTCGCTCACATCCCAATGGCCACGGCGGAGCAGGAAATAGTCGACCAGCAGGGTCGCGAACAGGGGCAGGAACACCGCGCCGAGCAGGTAGAGAAACGCCTGGTAGTCGGTGATGTGCACGACCAGGCCGAGGGCGACCGACAGCAGGCCCACGCCGACGGCGAGCACCCGGCGGTCGAGCAGCGGCCGGAGGTTCTGGGTGGACACGGCCGCCGAGTAGACGTTGGCGAACGCCTCGTCGAGCTCGTCGAGCACCAGGATGCCCAGCGCCAGTCCGCCGACCGGTACGGCGAGCAGCGCGCCCAGCACGTCCCCGTCCTTGCCGACGATGGTGGCGAGGGCGAACACGCCGAGGGCGAAGTAGACGACCGAGGCGGTGGCGAAGCCGGCGAAGGCGCCGGTGAAGGCAGCCGCGCCGGTGCGCGAGTGCCTGGAGTAGTCGGCTGCCAGCGGTGCCCAGGAGACCGCGATCGCGATCACCGTGTCGGCGGCCGGCCAGAACCCCTGCCACGACCCGGCGGTCAGCGAGGGCAGCGGCGAGCGCAGGACCTGGACGAACAGGTAGGCGGTCGCCGCGAGGACGACCCACACGGCGTACCGCCGGAGCACCCGGACCATTCCCAGCGGGCGCAGGGCCAGACCGGTGGCGAGCGCCCCGGCGAGCAGCACGAACAGCCAGCGCAGGTGGCCCGGCGTCAGCCGGTCCGCCGACTCGGCGATGACGACCACCTCGACGGTGGCCCACCCCACGCACTGCAGCAGGTTGAGCACCGTCGGCAGGTAGGACCCGCGCAGGCCGAACAGCCCGCGCAGCAGCACCATCGCCGGCGCACCGGTCTGGGCACCGGGCACCGCGGACAGCCCGAGCACGGCGCTGCCCAGGATCGAGCCGACCACGACGGCGACCAGCGCTGCCACGATCGACAGCCGAGGCACACCGGCCGGCTCGAGGACGAAGGCCGCGGCCACCGGCAGCGTCAGGCTGATCCCGAGGTTGCCCCACAGCGAGCCCTGGTCGAGCAGCCCCAGCGGTCGGGGCGGGGCTTCCGCGAGGGTGGGGGGTGCCTCGACACGCGTGGTGGCCGCCCGGTCGATGGTCGCTGTCACTGCACTCCCTACGCCGGCATTACCCGGACAGGTTCAGCGGTCGGCGACCCTGTGCAGTCGCCCTCTCAGCCCGGTCGTACCGAGCTCCCGCGGTGGTGGCTGCAGCCTACGCGTGCGACCGGGATGCCGGCCACCACCGCAGCCGGCCCTCGGCGACGGCCACCCCCAGCACGACGATCGCCGCCCCGACGAAGTCGTTCCAGCGGACCTCCTCACCGAGTACGACGACCCCGAGGGTGACGGCGACGATCGGGATGTAGTAGGTCACCGTGGAGGCCGTCGTGGCACCGAGCTCGGCGATCAGGCCGTAGTAGAGCAGGTAGGCCAGGCCGGTGCCGACCGCACCGAGAGCCAGCACGCTGAGCACCACCCGGGCGGGCAGCCGCACCGGGTCGGTGGCCACCAGCGGGCTGAGCACGATCATGGCGGCGGCGGCGCAGACGAGCTGGGCGGTGGCCAGCACCAGCGGGCTGTGACCGCTACCCGAGAGGTAGCGGCGGGTGTAGACGAAGGCCACGCCGTAGCAAGCAGCCGCACCGAGAAAGGCCAGCTGCCCGGTGACCGACGCGGCGCCCAGACCGCGCCACGGGCCGAGCACCGTGACCACGCCGAGGAAGCCGAGCAGGAGCCCGACGGTGCGGGCGAGGTTGGGGCGCTCCACCGGCAGGACGGCGATGGCCACGAGCAGCGTGAGCAGCGGGGTCGTGGCGTTGTAGATGCCGGCCAGGGACGAGGACGCGCGTTGCTCGCCCCAGGCGAACAGGTAGAACGGCACGATGTTGGCGACCAGGCCCATCAGGGCGAGGTGCCCCCAGGTGCGCGGGCTCCGTGGCAGCGGCTGGCGGCGGACCGCCACGATCACCAGCAGCACCGCCGCGCCGGCCAGCAGCCGGCCGAGCACGATCTGGACGGCGGAGACGCCCTCGAGGCCCACCTTGATGAACAGGAAGCTGGTGCCCCAGATCGCAGCCAGTACGCCGAGCTGGAGGACCGACCGGCGGCGGGTGGGCCGCGGCGTGGGGGCTGGCCTCGTCACCGTCACGAGCCGACATCCTCCAGGGCGAGCAGCCGCGCCTTGACGGCCACCCCTCCGGCGTAGCCACCCAGGCCGCCGCCGGCACGCAGGACGCGGTGGCAGGGGACGACCACGCAGACCGGGTTGGCCCCCAGAGCGTTGCCCACCGCCCGGGCCGCGCCGGGACGGCCGATGGCCCGCGCGAGCTCGGCGTACGTCGTGGTCTGTCCGTAGCCGAGCGCCGCCGTCCGGTGCAGGACCGCCCGGCCGAACTCGCCGGCCAGCCCGAGGTCGACCGGGACGGTGAAGGCGCGGAGCCGACCGGCCAGATAGGCATCGAGCTCCCGGCGGACGTCGTCGAGCCGGGCCGGTGCCCGCAGCACCCGTGGGCTCACCCGGCTGGCGACCCGCTCCAGGACTGTCTCCTCGTCGGCGTAGGAGCAGGCGAGCAGGCCGCGCTCGGTCCTGGCCAGGACGAGCCGGCCGACCGCGGTGTCCTCGACGGTGTAGGCCACATCGAGCAGGCCGGCGGCAGCCGCGGCAGCGAGGAAGCCGTCGGCCGGGTCCGCGCCCGGGTGGCCCGGGCCGCGTGCCACCGGGGGACCGGTCCGCAGTGCAGTCTCGATGCTGCTCATGTCGGCTCCATCATCTCGGCGCGCAGGCGGGCCAGTGCGTCACTGACCAGCCGGCGGCTGGCGGCGGGCGTGCTGCCCAAGGTCTCGGCGATCTCCCGGTGCGGCAGGTCGAGGACGTAGTGCAGGGCCAGCGCGCTGCGCTGGCGGGCGGGCAGCCGGCGTACCTGCGACCACAACGCGTCGTCACCGACCGGGACGCCGGCGGCGGCCCGGTCGGGTAGCTCGGCGACGGGCACCGGCCGGCGGACCCGGGCCCGGTGCGAGTCGGTTGCCGCCCGCGCCGCGATGGTGAGCAGCCAGCCGCGCAGGTTCCGCCCGTGCCGCAGCTCGGGGTAGGCCTGCAGCGCGGAGAGCCACGTCTCCTGGACGCAGTCATCCGCATCGGCGGGTGCCGCCAGGGAGAAGCAGAGCCGACGCACGTCGGCGGCGTACGCGTCGAGCAGCGTCTGGAAGGGCGGCAGCCGGGTGGCGGACATCACCTGCATACAACGCTGCGGCGCCCGGGTGTGTGAGGGCTACCCGTCGGACCCCGGACCGGGGTACGGCGAGCTCGCCTCGCGCCGGCGGTCGCGGAGGTACCACGCGGCGAGCAGCGCGAACCCGACGGCGGCCCCGGCGTACGGCGTGGTGAGGCCTAGGTGGCGGATGGCGAGCGAGAGCACGAACGGCGCGGCGAACCCGACGTAGGCACAGGCGTAGAAGGCGGCGTTGAGCGCGCCGCGCGTCTGCGGGGGGCTGAGCTGCTGTACCAGGGTGAGGCCGGCGAACAGGCATAGACCGGACCCACCGCCCAGCAGCAGCGACACGACGACGAGCAGCGCCGCGCCGCCGACCTGCGCTGCCACGATGCTGAGCGCGAAGCCGGCGGCACCGAGGCCGACGCCGGCCGGCGCGGTCCAGGTGCCGAGGTGCCGGCCGACCGGCTGGATGGCGAAGCCCGCGCCCAGGGTGATGGCGCCGAGCAGTCCGGTCAGCGCGAGCGGGTAGCGGCCCAGGTCGAGCATCAGCGGGAGCACAGTGATGGTGACCGAGGGGAAGGCGAAGACGCAGAAGGCCATCGGTGCCAGCACCAGCCAGAACGTGCGCGCGGTACCCGGCGGGAGGCCGAGCTGGATGAGCCGGCCGGCCCGCGGGACCAGCACGGTCTCGGCAACCGGGAGAACGGCGAGGAGGCCGATGGTGACCAGCGCGGTGTGCACGAGGTAGGGCAGCGTCGTCGGGGCGGGTGCCCACTGGGCGAGCAGGCCACTGGTGAGCGGACCGAGGGAGAAGCCGCCGGTCATCGCGAGCGCCGCCCGTCGCGCGGCCAGCTCCGGCCGGGCCGGGTCGGAGAGCTCCTGCAGCCATGCGCTGCCGACGCTGAACACGACCCCGGACACCACTCCCTGCAGGAACCGGCCGAGGAACAGCAGCGGCACCGAGTGCACCGCCGGGATGAACACCAGCGAGGCCAGCGCCGAGAGCACGACGAAGGGCACCATCACCTTGCGCCGGCCCACCCGGTCCGAGCTGGAGCCTGCGAGCAGCAGGGCCGGCACCAGGCCCGCGGCGTACACCCCGAAGATCGCCGTCAAGGTCGCCTGCGACAGGTGCAGGTCATGGCGGTAGACCAGCAGCAATGGGGTCGGCACGTTGGTGCCGAACGTGACGGTGAAGAACGTGAAGGACAGGGTCAGCCAGGCGACCGGTCGCCGGCGAAGCAGTCCGTTGGCGCCGGCGACCCGCGTCGAGGACGTCGCAGTCGCCATGACGGCACCTTACGACCGGACAGCCCTGCCTCAGCCACCCGTAGGCTGGCGCTGCCATGCCAGCGACCGAGCCGACCTACGACGTAGTGGTGGTGGGTGCCGGCCCGGCAGGCGCCGCGGCCGCTCGGGCCGCCGCGGCCGCCGGCGCCAGAACCGTCCTGCTGGAGCGCGCCGAGATCCCCCGCTACAAGTGCTGCGGCGGCGGGTTGGTCGGCCTCTCGCAGGCGGCGGTGCCGGTCGACCTGGCGCCCCTGCAGCGCGACGCGGTGTCGCGAGTCACGTTCACCGACGATGGCGGCCATCGGCGCACCCGGCGCGGTCCGCAGGGCCGGCCGCTGTTCCGGCTGGTCTTCCGGGCCGAGCTGGACGAGGCGCTGGTGCACTCGGCGGAGGCGGCTGGGGCGGTCCTGCGGACGGGCAGCGTGCTCACCGGCATCACCGAGTCGGACGGAACGCTCACCCTGGCCACCCGCGGCGGCGAGGTCACGGCGCGGGCCGTGGTCGGCGCGGACGGGGCCAGCGGCCGGACCGGCGCCTACGTCGGCGTCGAGTGCGACCAGGTCGACGTCGGGCTGGAGGCGGAGATCCCGACGCCGCCCGGGACAGCCGGCCACTGGCGCGGCCGGGTGCTGCTCGACTGGGGTCCGGTCCCCGGCTCCTACGGCTGGGTCTTCCCGAAGGGCGACCTGCTCACGGTCGGGGTGATCGGCTCACGCCGGCACGGGCCGGCCCTCCGCGCCTACTACCGCGACTTCCTGCAGCGACTCGGGCTGGACGCGATCGAGCCGGTGACCGACTCCGGTCATCTCACCCGGTGCCGGCGGCCCGGTTCGCCGCTGCGGCGGGGCGCCGTACTGGTCGCCGGCGACGCCGCCGGGCTGCTCGACCCCTGGACCCGCGAGGGCATCTCCTACGCCCTGCGCTCCGGCCGGCTGGCCGGCCTGTCCGCCGGCCGGGCCGCGCTGGCCCTGCGCGCCGGCGACCAGCGCGGCGCCGAGGGTGCGCTGAGGACCTACGACGACTGGGTGGGCGACGTGCTGGAGCCCGAGATGGCTGCCGGCCGGGCGGTGCTGGCGGCGTTCGAGCGCCACCGGCGGGTCTTCCACGAGCTGGTGACGGTCGCCCCGGGCGGCTGGCGCATGTTCGGCCGGATCACCGCCGGCGACACCACGCTCGCCCGCCAGCTGCGCCGGCCCGGCGTGTCCGCCGCACTGGCCCGCCTGGCGCACTAGCGACGGCCAAGCTCGACGACGCCCGATGCGCGATCAGGCCCGATCCTCGAGTTGGGCCGGAGCGTCAGCCGTCGAGGGAGTCGCGGACGATCGGGCAGGACATGCAGCGTGGACCGCCGCGGCCGCTGCCCAGCTCGCTCCCGGAGATCGGGACCACCTCGATGCCGGCGTGCTCCAGCCGTGCGTTCGTCTCGGTGTTGCGCTCGTAGGCCACCGCGAGCCGCGGCGCCAGCGCGAGGGTGTTGTTGCCGTCGTCCCACTGCTCGCGCTCGGCGGTCACCGGGTCGAGGCCGGTGTCGATCACGCGCAGGGTGTCGATCCCCATCGCTTTGGCTGCCGCGACGAGGAACGGCTCCGGACCGGCCACCCGAAGGCCGTCCTCCGGTGCACCCGGCGTGCGGAGCGTCACGACGTACGCCGAGAGGCTGTCGGCCACCGCCGGGTACATCACCACGGCGTCGCGGTCGACCATCGTGCAGACGGTGTCGAGGTGCATGGTGGCGCGGTCCTGCGCGATCGGTACGGCGAGCACCGTGCCGGCCACGCCGGTAGCGAGGGCGCGCCGGGCGAAGGTCTCCACGCCGGCCGCCGTCGTGCGCTGGCCGACCCCGACCGCGACCACGCCACCCCCGAGCACGAGGACGTCGCCGCCTTCGAACCACGCCTCGCCCGGCCCGTAGAGCCGCTCGATGCCGGCGAAGCGGGGGTGGAAGCGGTAGATGACCTCAGTGAGCGTGGTCTCCCGTCGCCGCGCCGGCATCGAGGGGCTGGTGACAGCGACCCGGTCGGCCACCCAGACCGAGGAGTCGCGGGTGAACAGCAGGTTGGGCAGCGGTTCGACGACGAAGTCGTGGCGGTCCATGAGCCGGTAGACCACCCCCTCACCGGCCGGCAGCTCCTCGTGCGCCAGGCCGGCGATCAACGCGCCGGCCAGCTCCGCGGGCGCGAGATCGGAGAGGTAGGCACGCACGGTCGCGCGCAGGGTCTCGCCCAGCCGGGGCTCGGCCAGCACCGCGCCCACGGCGAGTGTTCGAGCGGTGTCGCTGGCCAGTGCCTCGGCGAGCAGCGTGGACAGGTAGAGCACCTCGACACCACGGCCCGTCAGCGCGGCGGCGAAGGCGTCGTGCTCCTCCTGGGCCCGACCGACCCAGGGGATGGCGTCGAAGAGCAGGCTGGCGGTGTTGCGCGGGGTCAGCCGCTTGAGCTCGGCGCCCGGCCGGTGCAGCAGGACGGTGCGCAGCCGGCCCACCTCGCTGTCGACACGCGGACCGGGCACCCGTCGAGGGTAGCGGCGCCAGCGCGCCCCACCGGGCTAAGCCGCGGAGCGCTGGCCGATGAGCTCCTGCCTGATGCGCTCGAAGAGGGCAGCGTTGGTCCGCTCCCGCCACCAGGCACCGCGCAGGATGCGGGCCCGCCACGACGGCAGCTCCTCCCCCAGCGGGCCCACCGCCTTCTCCAGCCAGTCCTTGCCGTGGCGAGGGTCGACCTCGGCGTGCTCGACGTAGAACGGGTAGGCCGCCGGGGGCGCGCCGAGCCGGTCGAACGCCTGCAGCACGAGCCGGCAGCGCGGGCCGGCCTGCAGCTCCAGCAGGCCGAGCGCGCCGACCATCTCCGGCTGCAGCCATCGGTTGGTAGCGAACAGGTAGCCCAGAGCCACCCGCTCCAGCGACTCGACCGGCTGCTCGGTGCGGGGGATGCGGGGCATGTCGATGGCCGCCACGAGCGTGTCGTGCAGCACGGTGTGCACGCGGTCGAGGTCGCCGTTGCCCATCTCGTCCCAGTAGTTCTGGGCCAGCTCGACCTTGGCGCTGCCGGACAGGCCGACCTGGCAGAGCGCGATCAGGTCGTCGAACCCGCCGTCCGGCCCGCCCTCGAGGGCGAGGAAGTGCACCAGCTGCGCCCAGTCGGCCTCCCGCGCCAGCCACTTGTAGGCAGCCGGCAGCCGGTCCCGGGCCGCCAGCGCCCGCATCCCCGCCACCGGGTCGGCCGGCAGGCCGGCCGGCAGCGGTACGGCGGTCAGCTCGGCCAGCCAGTCGGCCTCCAGCCGGTGCTTGAGGTCGGCCACGACGGGATGGCCCTGATGGTGCGCCGTCTCACCCAGGGACTGGAGAGGGGCCGTGTGCAGGTCGTAGATCGCCAGCAGCGTCAGGAAGCGGTCCCGCCGGTCGGCGGCCGCGGCGCCGTACAGCGAGTCGATCGCTGCGGAGCCTCCGTGGAGGGCCGTGGCGAGCGCGGCGGCCAGCGAGGTGGACAGGGTGGGTGCCGTCGCGACGGGCGGGGTCATAGCCGAAGCGGTCCTCTCGTGCGGTGCGCCCACGTCGTTGTGGACACGTGACATCTCATGCCCGCTGAACGACGTCCCGCAACCGCTGGCCCGAAAGGCGCCGTTGGCATCGACTAGGGTGCCGCGCCATGGGACTCCTGGACGGGAACGTCGCGATCGTGACAGGCGCCGGTCGTGGCATCGGCCGCGGTGAGGCGCTGGAGCTGGCCGGTCAGGGCGCCAGCGTGGTGGTCGGCGAGGTGGACGCCGACGCCGGCCAGGCGGTGGTCGACGAGGTCCTCGCCGCCGGCGGTACGGCGGTGCTCCAGGTCGGTGACGCGAGCGACGTCGATGCCGCCGATGCGCTGGTCGGTGCCGCGATCGAGCAGTTCGGCCAGCTCGACGCGCTGGTCAACAACGCCGGCATCCTGCGCGACCGCACCCTCGTGAAGATGACCCCCGACGAGTGGGACGCGGTCATCAAGGTGCACCTGCGCGGGCACTACGCGCCGACCCATGCCGCCTGCGCCTACTGGCGAGAGCAGAACCGGGCCGGCCGGATCGTGTGCACCGCCAGCACCAGCGGGCTGCTCGGCAACTTCGGCCAAGCCAACTACGGCGCCGCGAAAGCCGGCATCGCCGCCTTCTCCACGATCGTCGCCCAGGAGATGGCCCGCTACGGGGTGACCTGCAACGCCATCGCCCCGGCGGCCCGGACCCGGATGACCGAGTCGGCGTACGGCGAGATCCCCAAGAGCGGCGAGGACGAGTTCGACTTCTGGCACCCGGACAACGTCGCGCCGATGGTGGCGTTCCTGTGCAGCGAGGCGAGCAGCCACATCAGCGGCAAAGTCTTCGGCGTCCAGGGGGACACCGTCGAGCTCTACCGGCCGTTCACCAGTGCCGCCGTGATCGAGAACCACTCGCTCCGCTGGACGCCCGAGGGGCTCGCCGGGCGGGTGCAGGAGCTGTTCGAGGCCACCGGCATCGTGCCGGAGGCCGAGACGATGATGGCCAAGCTGCGCTACACGATGGCCGACCGCGGCTAGCCCGGCCGAGGCAGACACAAACGAGCGGGTGGTGAGGTCTCCCTCACCACCCGCTCGTCGTTGTGCCGGTTCGGCACTGCCAGGTACTAGCTACCCGCAGCGGTCAGCTGGACCTTGCCCAGCGGAATGCCTTCCTTGAACGCGGTGACGCCGAAGGTCATGTTCAGGGCGTCAGCAGCGGTCTTGGTGAGCTTGGCGATGGTGCCGGTCAGGACGACGTTGGCGCCGGCCTTGCTGATCTGGACGTTGGTGCCGTCGAGGTTGAGCAGCGGAACCTGCGAGCCACCGACCGTGGCGGTCAGGATCGAGGTGCCCGGGTCGACGATGAAGTTCGTCGCCGCGAGGGTCTTGCCACCGGCGGAGAACATCAGGCCGCCGGAGTGGGTGACCTTGCCGGTGATGAACGGGTTGACGCTCTTGTCATAGATCTGCACGTTGCCGCCGGTGATCGGGAAGGCGGCGATCGTGTCGCTGCCGACGACCTTGGCGGTGGCCGGGGCGACCGGGGCGACGGTGACGTTCAGGCTCTTGAGCGCCATCGCGGTGGACGGGTCGAGGGTGACCTGGGTGTCGACACCGGTGAGGGTGGCGATCTGCGCCATCGGGGACGGCTTGGACGAGGCGCTGGTGGCCGGCGCCGAGCTGGAGCCTGAGCTGGACGAGCTGTCCGAGCTCTTGGAGCAGGCGGCCAGGCCGACGGCCAGGACGCCGACGCTCATGAGCGCCGCGGGGGTGCGGAGGGAACTACGCAAGACGAACTCCTTGGGTGAGGGAGCCGCGCGGGGACAGGTGCAGCGCGGCTCGGTGTCAGGTATTCGTTCGCGCCTGCCCGTACTGCGGATTGCCCTCTGAGCAAAAAGTTCGGGTCGGGCCTAGTACTTTCGGGCCATGCCCGCTGCTCGCCGTCTCGCGAGCCGCGGCTGGGGAACGGGCGCGCTGCTCTGTCTGGTCGGCAGCGTGGTGCTGGAGCTCTCGTTCAGCGGGCGCGGCGGCATCCTCATCGGCCGCTACCGGATGCTGGTCGTGCTGGGCGGCTGGTGGCTGCTGTTCGCCGCCGGCGTGTGGTGCGTGGCGCACCTCCCGCGCCGCGCCGCCGTCCTGCTCGTCGTCGCCGGGACGCTGGCACTGCATACGGCCGGGCTCGTCCGCGGCCCGCAGACCTCCGACGACATCTACCGCTACATCTGGGACGGCAAGGTCCAGGCCGCCGGTATCGACCCCTACCGTTACCCGCCCGACGACCCGCAGGTGGCGTCGTTGCGGTCAGCCTTCCTCTGGCCCGGGCCGGCCGCCTGCGCCGAGCAGCTGCGAGCGCCCGGCTGCACCCGGCTCAACCGGCCGTCGGCGCGGACGATCTACCCGCCCCTGGGCGAGCTGTGGTTCCTGGGCCTGCACGCCCTCTACCCGCCCGGCGACGCGCTGCTGGCGCTGCAGCTGCCCAACGCGCTGGTCGATCTCGCCGTCGTCGGGCTGCTCCTGGCCCTGCTGCGTACGCTCGGCCGCGACCCTCGCTGGGCGGTGCTCTACGCCTGGTGTCCGCTGGTCGTCGCCGAGACCGCCATGGACGGCCATGTCGACGCGCTCGAGACGCTGCTCGCGGTGGCCGGGCTGTCCGCCCTGGTCCGCCGCCGGGCCGCATTCGGGTCCGGTCTGCTGGCCGCAGCCGCGATGGTCAAGCTCTTCCCCGCCCTGCTGCTGCCGGTGGCGCTGCGACGCCGGCCGGTGCGAGCCGCGGCCGCGGCCGCTCTCGTGGTCGGGGTCGGCTACCTCCCGCACGTCCTGGCGGTGGGAACCCATGTCCTGGGCTTCCTGCCCGACTACCTGATGGAGGAGAAGTACGACGAGGGCAGCCGGTTCGTCCTGCTCGGCCTGCTGGGCCTGTCCGGCCGGGCTGCCCAGGCGGTGGCTCTCGGCTCACTTGCCGTGGTGGCCCTCTCGGTGCTGCGCGACCGCGGACAGGATGTCCCCGGGCTGGCGCTACGGCTGCTGGGCACGGCGTTCCTTCTCGCCACGCCGGTGCAGCCGTGGTACTCGCTGCTGCTCGTCGCGGTGGTGGCGCTCGACGGCCGGTGGGAGTGGCTGGCGCTCGGCGCAGCCGCCTACCCGCTCTACTTCGCGGCGGTGCTGGACGGCGACACCGTGCGGGTGGGCCGAGTCTCCTACAGCGCTGCGCTGGCCCTGATCGTCATCGTCGGCCTGCTACGCCGCCGGCGGCGTCAGGATCTGCAGGTCGCCGTCGGTCCCGCCGGCGACGTAGACGACACCGGTGGACTCGTCGACGGCCAGCGAGTTGGGCTGCCGCACGGTCGGGAAGCGGGCCAGCTCGGTCAGTCCGGCGGCGTCGACCCGGAACCGGACTAGGACGTTGGTCGCGCTCAGCGCCACCCAGAGCTGGTGGCGGGTGGCGTCGACCGCCAGGCCGTAGGGCTTGCCGGGCACCGGCTGCCGCCGGAGCTGACGCGGCGGACCGCTCGCCCCTCCGAGGTCGTAGGTGAGCAGGGCGTCGCCGCGGGTGTCGGCAACCACGAGCCGGCCGGCGCCGTCGGGGACGGCGTGGGTCGGTCCGTCGCCGGCCGGCAGCGTGCCGAGGGAGGTGACGGTCGCCGCGTCGTAGACGTAGAGCAGCGCGCCGCGGACGTCGACCACCCCGACGCGAGCGCCCACCGCGCCCACGCCGCCGGGCTGGACCGGGCCGGGAAAGCGCCGGAGCACCGAGGAGTTCCCGGCCGCTGCGTTCTCGACCACGGAGACGCTGCTGCCGAGCTCGTCAGCGACCACCACGCGGCCCGCCGCCGGCGCGGCGTCGTGTGGCTGCCGGCCGACCTTGGTCGTGGCGAGCACGGTGCCTCCGGGGAGGGCGACAGCGCTCAGCAGGTCGGTGTCCTCTCCAGGGACCAGCACCGGACCGCCCGGGCCGGCTAGCTGCAGATGGCGGGCGGCCCCCGGTACGTCGACCAGGCGGGTCAGCCGGCCGGTCCGGGTGTCGACCAGCGCCAGCTTGTTGGGCTTGCGCAGCGCGACCGCGACCGTTGCCGTCGTCGCATCGGCGACCACGCCCTCGGGCTCGCCTCCGCCGAGAGCGATCACAACTCCCGCCGGGGCGACGGTCAGTGCCGGCGCGACGGCCGGCTCGGGGGCGGGCGGCAGCTCGCGGGTCGCGCGCGGCTGCTTGGAACCAGTGCTCGAGCAGCCGGCCAGCGCCAGGGTCGCGCAGGCGAGAGCGGCGCTGCCGAGAGCTGCCCCGCGGCGGTCGGGGAGCACTAGCCGGCCCGAACCGCCCTGGCCGCCCTGGCCGCCCGACCCACGCGCAGTGCGTACACCAGTGCCGAGCCGACGAACAGCACGCCGGTCAGTAGCAGCCAGCGCCCGAGGTAGGGGCTCGTCCCGAGCCCGGTCGCGCTGCGGTAGGTGTCCTCGTTGAGTCCGAGGATCAGCGGGAACGAGACGAGGAACAGCAGTCCCGAGAGCACGACGGGGACCCGCAGGTGGTTGATCCACGGGACGGCGGGCAACGCCGGCGACTGCCGTCGGCGCAGAGGCGCCAGCGACCGGTCGGCCAGCGCGTAGAGCGGGTAGAGGATCAGGTCATGGCCGATGATCGCGCCGACGAACCAGACGGCGATCATGATCGCCTGCGGCGCGTGCACCACCTTGAGCACGGCGTAACCGGCGAGGGCGAAGCATGCCACGGTGGCCAGGACGTGCAACGGCCCGGCGCCGTAGGCCTTCGTCAGCCGAGACATCTCAGCCCTTGCCGAAGGTCATCGCACGGACCCACTTGGTGTTGTGCACGCCAGGTGCAGCCGGCACGATCACGCGGGCCGGGAAGCCGTGGTCCAGGGCCAGGTCCGCGCCGTTGACCTTCAGCGCCAGCAGCGACCGGGTGTCCGTCAGCTGCCGGTGCGAGAGCGTCGCCCGGCTGAAGTCGCCGCCGTCCTGCAGGGACTCGACGAGCAGGTTCCCCCGGGCACGGAAGCCGGCGAGCGCGGCGAGGTCGGCCAGCCGGACGCCGGTCCACTCCTGCACCGTCGACCAGCCCTCGACGCAGGCGATGGGCAGCTTCTCGGTGTGCTGCGGCATAGCCAGCAGCTGCTCCCGGCTCAGCGCCACGGGGTTGGGCCCGTTGAGCTGCAGCCGCCAGCCGGCGCCGGTCTGCTCCGCCTTGATCCCGACGGCCGCCGCTGTCTTGTTGATCTGGAAGTCGTTGGGCTTGTCGCCGTAGATCCGCCCGCGCGGCGTCAGCAGGGCGGTCTGGCGCAGCTTGCCTCCGAGCGTCTGTCCGACTGTGAGCGCGAACAGCGTGACCGAGCCGGCACCGACAAGGGCGAGGACGCCGCGTCGGGACAGCGAGGGCTCCACCGGGTCGGTCGGCGCCAGGGCGTCGGGGTCGAGCGCCTCCGGCTCGGTGGCCGACAGCGGCGTCCGCAGCTCCTTGCGCAGGCTGCGCGTCTTCAGCGACCGCTTCATGGTCGGGATCTTCAGGGCGATGTGCGACACGAACGCGCCGATGAAGACCCACGCGCCGTAGAGGTGCGCGTCGTAGAAGGAGAACTTCCACGGGTAGTAGTTCTGCGCGTTGAGGATGCCGGTGGCGAACTCGAAGATCACGCTGCCGACCAGCAGCCCGATCGTCACCCGCTCGAGCACCTGGGCCAGGGACTTCGCCGGCGGCCAGTCGAACAGCTTGGGGATCACCGACCAGAGCTTCGCCAGGATGAGCGGCACCAGGGTGATGCCGAGGGTGACGTGGATGCCCTGGTTGAGCCGGTAGAGCCAGGACGGGGAGGTGGGCCAGTCGAAGAAGTAGAACCCCAGCAGGGCCCGCGCCGGCGTGATGTCGTTGGCGCCGAGGCGCGGGTTGTAGGCGGCGTAGGACAGCAGCCCGGTCAGGATCATCAGCGGCAGCCCGATCAACAGGGCGAAGCCGAAGATCGAGGTGAGCCAGGGGCCGCGGAGCGGGCTGCGGAAGAAGCCGCGCCGGAACGGCCCCGGCGGAGGGTTGTCCTCGATGCGCTGGTTGAGCTCCCGCAGCCGCTCGCGCAGGCCGGTGCCCCGGCCGGTCGGCTCAGTCATCGGTGCCGGCCGATGGGCGGACCGCTGCGGGGTCCAGCGTCGTCTTTCCCAGCGTCGCAAACCATCGGCCGGCCTCCTGCCAGATCGTGCCGCAGCTGAGTGTGGCATCCCCGGCAATCCCGGCGATCGCGTCGACCCCCACGTGGGCCCAGTCGAACCACTGGCTGCGCGCCCCGTCGCCCGCCTCGATCCGGACCCGGACCGGACCGGTCGCGGTGTCGGGACCGTCGAGCTCGCAGACGACCACTCCGTGCGGTCCGAGCAGGTCGGCAGCGCGGCGGAGCAGCACGACCGGATCGCCGCCGATGCCGATGTTGCCGTCCGCCAGCAGGACCACCGACCAGGTGCCCGCGCCGGGCACCCGGTCGAAGACCGAGCGGCGAAGCACGGCAGCGCCGGCATCGCGGGCGATCCGCAGTGCTCCGGGAGAGATGTCGATGCCCAGGGCAGGTACGCCGCGGTGGGCCAGCTCGGCGGTCAGCCGCCCGGGACCGCAGCCGACATCGAGGGTGGGGCCCGTGCACCGCGCGAGCAGACCGGAGTCGCCGGGGGTCAGCGGGGCGCACCAACGGTCGAAGTCCATCGGAGCCGTCGCTCCGTTGTCGTAGCGGAGCAGCCAGTCGCGCGCCCGGGCCACCGTGCTGGTGGCCGCGCGCAGGCCGTCAGCGTAGAGGTCCGGCGCCCAGACGGAGACCTGGCCGCCGCCCGCGACGGCGGTCACGAGGCCACCCGGCCGTCGGCGGCGAGCTCGTCGCGCATCTCGTCGAGCTCACCGAGCCTGGCGAGCTCCAGGCCGAACGCGCTGCCGGGCACCAGGGCTGCCACCTCGACCGCGTCCGCCGGCGTGTCGACGTCGCGCAGCGTGGGCAGGTCGCGCACCGACAGCCCGGCCCCCATCAGTCGAGTGCGCTGGGCCCGGCCGGTGCGCGAGGTCGACATGGGTACGCCGAGCAGCAGGCTGCGGTCCGGCCGGCGCAGGCCGAGCGCCCACCAGCCGCCGTCGGCCGCCGTACCGAGGACGGCGTCGGTGCCCGGGAGCAGCAGCGTGTCGACGGCGGCGGTGAGCAGGCGGTCGCTGACCTGTGGAGTGTCCATGCCGATCAGCAGCACCGGCAGGCCGGTGCTGGCATGCACGTCGTCGAAGGCAGCAGCCAGCCGCTCGTCGAACCCCGAACCCCGCTGCGGGACGACCTCGATGCCGGCCGGGAGCCAGCTCGTGCCGACCGTGGGAGCGGCGCCGGCGAGCACCACGAAGCGCCTGGCGGCCGGCGTACGCAGCACCGCGGTGAGCGTGTCGCCGAGTGCTGCGGCGGCGAGCCGGGCCGCGCCGTCCGCGCCGAACGCCGGAGCGAGCCGGGTCTTGGCCAGCCCAGGGACAGGGGCCTTGGCGATGACGAGCAGCGCGATGGCAGGGGGCTCGCTTGCCGGCAGGTCGACGGCGGACCGACTCACGTGGCTAGCACCCGGCTCATGTCGCGGACCGCCCGGACCGTCCCGCGCAACGTCCCGGTCACCTTGGAGCGGCCGGTCCGCTCGCGGTAGTCGACCGGCACCTCGACCACCCGCCAGCCGGCGTCGGCGGCGCGGGTGACCATCTCCAGTGGATAGCCGAACCGGCGGTCGCGCAGGTCCAGGTCCAGCAGCGCGACCCGGCCGGCCGCCCGCATCGGACCGAGATCGCGCAACGGGTAACCGGTGCGCCGGCGTACCCGGCGGGCGAGCTCCGCGTTGCCGACGCGGGCATGGACCGGCCAGGCCGACCGCGAGGTCGGTCGCCGGCGCCCCAGCACCAGGTCTGCCTCCCCGGCCGCCACCGGGTCACTGACGAGCGGGAGCTGTCGCGGGTCGAGCGAGGCGTCCGCGTCGAGGAAGCACACGATCTCCGAGTCGGCGGCGAGCAGCCCGGCGTGCGCGGCCGCCCCGAATCCGCGCTGCGCAACCGGGACCACCAGAGCACCGTAGGACCGGGCCACGTCGGCGGAGCCGTCGGTCGAGCCGTTGTCGGCGACGATCGCCCGGTAGCCGTCGGGCAGCCGACCCAGCACCCACGGCAGGGCAGCCGCCTCGTTCAGGCAGGGCAGCACGACGTCGATCATCCCTGCACGGTACCGACGCACGGAGGATTGTTCGCACCGGAGGCCCGGACGGTTCGGCTGCTCAAGCCGGCGGCGGCGCTGCGGCGGCGCCGACACTGCGCAGCGGGGCGGTGGCGAAGGCGCGCATCCCGGCCTCGAAGCCGACGCCGGCGCGGAAGCCCAGCCCTGCCGAGGCGCGGGCCGGGGAGGCGACGATGTGCCGGACGTCCCCGAGCCGGTACTCACCGGTGACCACCGGAGCAGGCCCACCGGCGGCGCGGGCCAGCTCGGTCGCCATGTCCCCGACCGTGTGCGGCGTCCCGCTCGCGATGTTGTACGCGGTGAGCCGGCCCGCGGCTGCCTCCCCGGTCAGGGCCAGCACGTTGGCGGTGGCCACGTCGGCCACCGAGACGAAGTCGCGGCGCTGCCCGCCGTCCTCGAAGACCCGGGGTGCCTGGCCACCGGCCAGCGCCGACCGGAAGATGGACGCGACACCGGCGTACGGGGTGTCGCGGGGCATCCGCGGGCCGTAGACGTTGTGGTAGCGCAGAGCCACCGCGGATGCTCCCGCCGCGCGGGCCCAGGCAGCAGCCAGGTGCTCCTGCGCGACCTTTGTGGCCGCGTAGACGTTGCGTGGGTCGAGCGGGGCCGCCTCGTCGACCTCGGCCCCGGTCAGCGCCTGCCCGCAGACCGGGCACGGCGGCTCGAACCGGCCGTCGTCGAGGTCGACGGCCCGGCGCGGGCCGGGCTGTACCTCGCCGTGCTCGCCGCAGGTATAGCGGCCCTCGCCGTAGACAACCATCGAGGAGGCGAGCACCAGCCGCCGTACGCCGGCCGCCGCCATGCAGCGCAGCAGCACGGCGGTGCCGAGGTCATTGTTGGCGACGTACGCCGGCAGGTCGCCGAGGTCCACCCCGAGGCCGACCATGGCGGCCTGGTGGCAGACAGCGTCGACGCCGCGCAGGACGCGGGCGACGGTGTCGGCGTCGCGGACGTCGCCGATGACCAGCTCGGCGGCCGGGTCGGGGTAGTCCTCGGGCGGCTGACCGCCGGCTCCGTGCGCGGCGGGGAGCAGGGAGTCCAGGACACGTACGTCGTGGCCGCCGGCGAGTAGGGCGTCCACGACGTGGGAGCCGATGAAGCCGGCGCCGCCGGTCACTAGCACCCGCATGCCGCGAGGCTATCTGTCCGAACCGCCTCCGCCGAGCCCTGCTCCCGGCTACGCTGAGTAACCGGGTGGCTGGATCGACCGCACGTGCGAGGGGGATCGGTGGCCTACCTGCTCATCCCGCTGCGCCGGATCGACGCGGCGCCGGCCGCCCCGCAGTACGCCTGGACGCCTGCCCCGGCACCGGCGGCCGCCGGATCGATTGCCGCGTGGCCGGACCCCCTGGCCGATTGGATGCGGGTAGCCACCGCCTCTGCCGACGCCTGCCTGGTGGTCGACGAGCGCGGCCGGGTCGCCGCCGTCTCCGCTCCGGCGGCCGAGCTGCTGGGCGAGCATGCCGACCGGATGGTCGGCCGGGACCTGCTCGAGGAGGTGCTCGACGTGGTGGACTTCACCGACGAGGGCGGCCCCGGCGAGCACTACGCCGAGCGGATCCCGCCGCTGCTCTCGGTCAGCCGCAACGTGCTGACCCGGGGCCTTCTGCGCGTCCGGCGGCCCGATGGCCAGCGGCTCACCCTCGACGCGGTCGCCGCGCCCGTCCACGGCCGGTCCGGCTCGGCCGTCGTCGGCTCGGTCACGTTCCTGGCGACCATCTGACCGACCGCCGGCACGGCCTCTCAGCCGACCGGCAGTCCTACGCCGAACACCACCAGCAGCGCCACCAGCGCCAGCACGGCGAACAGGACACCGGCGAGCCGGCGGATCGCGTGCAGCGGGACCACCCGGACGATCACCTGGCCGAGCAGGACCGCCAGCCCCGCCACCCCGGCCAGCGCGACGAACGAGCCGACGAACACGCTGACGGGGTCGTGGTAGCGGGCGGTGAGCCCCGCCGTCACGAGCTGGCTCGCATCGCCCCACTCGGCAGCGAACAGCACACCGAAGCTGGTCAGCGCCACCCGCCGGAAGCTCGGGACCTCGGCGTCGGCGCTGGCCTCCTCGTCGACCACCTCCGGCTCCTCGTCCTCGCCGCGCAGCAGCACGTAGGCGCCGACGGCGAACAGCACAGCCACCACGGCGAAGACCAGCCGGCGGGGCAGCAGGCCGAGCAGCTGTCCCGCGGTCACCGCCACGACGCACTGCACGGCGAAGGCCGCCGAGACGCCGAGAAAGACCGGCCAGGGCCGGTAGCGGGTGGACAGCACCAGCGTGGCGACGAGCGTCTTGTCCGGCAGCTCGGCCGGCAAGATGATCACCAGCACGGTCAGGGCGACGGCGAGGTCCACCGGCGAATCCTGCCAGCCGGCCGGCCGGGTCTGCCTCAGCGGTCGAGGTAGCGACCGTAGGACGGCGGGTGGGTCACGTCGGGAGACTCGGGCTTGCGGTCCGGCGGCCGGTTGGGGGCCATCACCGCCTTCAGCCTGCGTCGCGGCCCCGACCACAGCGCGGGCACCGCGTCGACCCGGTAGGCCAGCTCGTAGGCCAGGCTCTCGTAGTTGACCCGCCACCCGCGGAAGTGCGGCCAGGCCTGCTCCGCGGTCCGCTCCATCGTGAAGCCGACCTCCTCGAGCCGGTGGTAGGCGCCGAGGAACTCGTCGTAGGTCAGCTGGATCTCGGCATCGGGGCGGGGGTCCGGGTCGTAGGCGATGCCGAGGGTGCCGGCGACGTCACGCAGGCACAGGAACCCCATGCGCAGGCAGAGCCGGGCCTCGCTCGGCGACTCCGCCGGGAAGGCGGCGTTGTAGAGGGCCGCCGAGTCGAGCACGGCCAGCAGGGCGACCACCCAGGACCGCAGCGCCTTGGGCGAGCGGAAGTCGACGAGGATCGGGTAGTTGGTGTGGCTCTCCGCGACGTCGGCGGCCCAGCGCTCCCAGGCGGCGTAGAAGTCCCGCAGGCTGTCCAGGATCCCGACCAGCTGGTGGCGGGCCAGGATCTCCGGGCCCCAGGCCGGCTCGCCCGCCCGGCTCTGCAGCAGAGTCACCTCGGTCTCGCGCCGGTTGTAGGCGGAGTACAGCGTCGGCAGGTAGGAGATCTGCAGGGCGACCACGATCGGACCGGTCGCGGCCGCCGCGAAGTCGACGAGCATCGCCCCGGCACTCGGTGTGCTGGCGAAGCCGAGGGTGAACATCGACGAGCCCGTTTCCCGGAACGACGCCCCGGGGCCCTGGCCGCTCAGCGCCATCTGCAGCAGCCAGAACCCGAGCAGGTAGCACCCCAGCCAGGTGGCGAGGGTCACCGTCAGCGAGATCGGTCCGAGCGGGGCGAGCAGCGCGTCCTTGGCCTCGTAGCGCTCGTAGCGGTCGGCCACGAGCAGGAACCCCCGGCGCACGGTGGCGCTGACCAGCCTGGTGAGCCGGGAGGTCAGCCCGCGCGGGACGATGAGGGTCCGGATGAGGCTGGACGACGTACCGATGACGGCGGACGCCCCCGCCGCGGCGAGCAGCACGCGCAGCAGGATCACGGCGCGAGCCCGGCTGCGGAGGCCGCTGCGACGGCGGCCGCGAGCATGGCCTTCACCGGCCGGCCGGCGGCGGCGGCCGCGGCGACGACATCGTCGTACTCCGGGGTGGCCGAGACCACGAGGCCGTCCAGGCGGGCGGTCTTGACCCGGACCGGCTGCCCGTCGACGTCGACGGTGCGCACCTCGCGCGCCAGCGCGCGCTTGGCCACTGTCGTCTCGCGCAGGCCGATGGTCGAGGTCTCGGTGAAGACCACGCGACGTACCTCCTCGGCCAGGGCGTGCGGGACCAGCACCGACAGCGTGTACGCCGGGCGGCCCTTCTTCATCAGGATCGGCGCCAGCCAGGCGTCGGAGGCGCCCGCGGCCAGGAGTCGGGCCAGCACATGCGGCCACAGCCGGGGGTCCAGGTCGTCCACGTTAGCCGCCAGCACGAGCGCGGAGTCGCCCGCGGGGGTGGGCAGCGTCACCGGCGTGCCCACCACGAGGCGCAGCAGGTTGGGCACCTCGGCGGGGTCGCGGGCGCCGGCCCCGGTGCCGACCGTCTGCACCCGCATCGGTGGCAGACCGCCCCACTCGGTGACGCTGGCGGCGAGCAGGGCGGCGCCGGTGGGGGTGCACATCTCGTACGGTGCGGCACCCGACTCGACCGGTGCACCGGCGTCGGCGAGCAGGCGCAGCACCGCGGGAGCGGGAACCGGCAGGACTCCGTGCGCCGCGCCGGTGGTGCCGAGGCCGAGGGCCACCGGCGATGCGGTGAGCCGGTCGAGGCCGAGCGCGTGCAGCCCGGCCGCGGTCCCGACGATGTCGGCGACGGCGTCCAGCCCGCCCACCTCGTGGAAGTGCACCTGTTCGGCGGTGCCTCCGTGCACCGCCGCCTCGGCCCGGGCGAGCCGCTCGAAGGCTGCGAGTGCGACGGTGCGCACCGCCGGGACGAGGTCCGCCCGCTCGAGCAGGGAGCGGATGTCGGACCAGGTCCGATCGGTCGACGTGGCCGGAGCACCGACGACCACGCGGGTGGCCGCCAGCCCATGACGGCTGACGGTTTCGACCCGTAGCGTCACCGGCCCGGCGCCGACCGCGTCGACCGCCGCCTGGACCGCCTCCAGCGGCGCACCGGCACCGACGACCGCGCCGAGCAGCATGTCCCCGCTGGCCCCCGCGAAGCAGTGCAGCCAGCCGACCCGACCGGCCGGCTGTGCGCTCACTCGGGCCCGGCGGGTGCGGCGGGTGTGACAACCCGCGCCACCCGCGCCGCGAAGACCCCGGCGCCGAAGCCGTTGTCGATGTTGCACACCACGACGCCGGGGGCGCAGGAGTTGAGCATGGCCAGCAGGGCCGAGATCCCGCCGTACGACGTCCCGTAGCCGACGCTGGTCGGCACCGCGACGACCGGCGTCCCGACCAGCCCGCCGACGGCGCTCGGCAGGGCACCGTCCATGCCGGCCACCACCACGAGGCAGTCCGCCTCCTCCAGCCGGTCGCGGACGGCCAGCAGCCGGTGCAGCCCCGCGACGCCTATGTCCTGCACCTGCTCGACGCCGGCGCCGAACACACGGGCGACGAAGGCGGCCTCGGCCGCGACCGGTGCGTCGGAGGTCCCTGCCGACACGACGATGACGGAGCCGCGCGGGGCGGGCAGCGGCCCGACCGCAACGGCGCCGCAGACCGGCTCGACCAGCGCCTCCGGCCAGCGCAGGCGGATGGCCGCACGCGTCGGCGCGGGTGCGCGGGTGACCAG
>JALYXH010000167.1 GCA_030947185.1 Actinomycetota bacterium
CGCTGGAACTGGTTGCGCAGGCGGGGAGTCGGCGCTCGTGGTCTTGGCGGTGGCGGCGAGCGCCTCGTCGACCACCGGCAGCGCGAGGGCACGGGTGTGGCCACCCCCGGCCACGGCGTCCGGCTCCGGCCGGGCGTCCCGCGCGGCGACTGCGGCTGCCGCCCCGGCCACCTTGCCTTGGAGGCCGGCGACGTGGGACAGCTCCCGCCGGGCCTCATCGGCGGATGGACGCGCGCCGGGCTCCTTGGCCAGCAGACGGGCAAGCACCGGCTCGAGCGGTCCGGCCGCTCGGAACGGCTCGTGTTCGTCGCCGACGACGGCGAGCATCGTCGCGAGCGCCTCGCCGTGGTCGAAGGGCGGCCGCCCCTCCACCGCGGTGAACAGGGTCGCGCCGAGCGACCACAGGTCGGAGGCGGGGCCCGGGTCCAGACCGCGGGCCCGCTCGGGAGCGATGTACGCCGGGGAGCCGAGCAGGAGCCCGGCCGAGGTGAGCGTCGAGTCTCCGGAGCTCGTGGCGATCCCGAAGTCGGTCAGCGTGACGCGGCCGTCGTCGCGCAGCAGCACGTTGCCCGGCTTGACGTCACGGTGCACGATGCCGGCCGCGTGTGCCGCCTCCAGGGCGTCCAGCACCGACAGCCCCACCTCGGCGGCGCGCACCGGGCTCAGCGGCCCGTCCTGCGCGACCACCTCGCCCAGCGTGCGGCCGTTGATCAGCTCCATCACGATGCAGGGGCGGAGGTCGTCCTCGACCACGTCGTAGACCCGTACGGCGGCCGGGTGGTCGATCCGGGCCGCCATCCGCGCTTCGCGCATCGTCCGCTCGCGCAGGATGCTCTGCTCGCTCTCACCGAGGTTGGGTGGGAAGAACAGCTCCTTGACGGCGACGGGGCGGCGCAGGACCTCGTCCTCGGCGCGCCATACGATGCCCATGCCGCCCTGGCCGAGGCGGTCGAGCAGGCGGTAGCGGCCGGCGACCAGCCGGCCGCCGGCTTGCGTCGTCTCGTCGTAGGTCGTCACGTCGATGTCCCCTACCCGGCTATCGGGTCCCTGATCCCGGCCGGACCAAAAGGCTTGCCGTCCAACGGAGCTAGCATCCCAGGTCGGAGCGCCCGATGTCGGCGCGGCCCCTGGAGGAGACCAGCGTGCGGGAGTCGGAGTCGGGACTGCCGATCGCGCCGGTCTATGGACCGGCGGACCTGTCGGGCTTCGACCCGCGAGCCGCACTGGGCGAGCCGGGGGGCTATCCGTTCACCCGCGGTGTGTACCCCTCGATGTACACCGGCCGGCCGTGGACCATGCGGCAGTACGCCGGTTTCGGCACAGCCAAGGAGTCCAACGAGCGCTACCACCGGCTCGTCGAGGCGGGGTCGGGCGGGCTGTCGGTGGCCTTCGACCTCCCGACCCAGATGGGCTACGACTCCGACGACCCGATCGCGCACGGTGAGGTCGGCAAGGTGGGGGTGGCCATCGACTCGATCGACGACATGCGGATCCTGTTCGACGGCATCCCGCTGGAGTCGGTCTCCACCTCGATGACGATCAACGCACCGGCCGCCGTGCTGCTGCTGCTCTACCAGCTCGTCGCCGAGGAGCACGGCGTGGGCGCCGACCAGATCACCGGCACGATCCAGAACGACGTACTCAAGGAGTACATCGCGCGCGGCACCTACATCTACCCGCCTGGGCACTCGCTCCGCCTCGTGACCGACATCTTCAGCTACTGCAAGGCCGAGATCCCGCGCTGGAACACCATCTCGATCTCGGGCTACCACATGGCCGAGGCGGGTGCGACGCCTGTGCAGGAGATCGCGTTCACCCTGGCCGACGGCATCGAGTACGCGCGGGCGGCGGTGTCGTCGGGGCAGGACATCGACGACTTCGCCCCGCAGCTGTCGTTCTTCTTCGTCTCGCGGACGACCCTGCTCGAGGAGGTCGCCAAGTTCCGGGCCGCCCGGCGGATCTGGGCGCAGGTGATGCGGGACGAGTTCGGCGCGACCAACCCCAAGTCACAGATGCTGCGCTTCCACACCCAGACGGCGGGCGTCCAGCTCACGGCCCAGCAACCCGAGGTGAACCTGGTCCGGGTCAGCGTCCAGGCGCTGGCCGCCGTGCTGGGCGGGACCCAGTCCCTGCACACCAACTCCTACGACGAGGCGATCGGGCTGCCGACGGTCAAGGCGGCCACCTTGGCCCTGCGCACCCAGCAGGTGCTCGCCTACGAGTCGGACATCACCGCGACAGTCGACCCGTTCGCCGGCTCCTACGTCGTCGAGGCGATGACCGATGCGGTGGAGCAGGCAGCCCGCGAGCTGATGGCGCAGGTCGAGGAGATGGGCGGCGCCGCCGCCGCGATCGAGGCCGGCTTCCAGAAGCGGGAGATCGAGCGGTCGGCGTACGCCATCGCGCAGGCGATCGAGGACGGGTCGCGCACCGTGGTCGGTGTCAACCGGTTCGCGGGCAAGGACGAGGAGGACTACGAGGGCCTCAAGCTGGACCCGACCATCGAGGCCGAGCAGAGCGAGCGGCTGGCCGCCCTGCGGGCCGAGCGTGACAACGCGGAGGTCGACAAGCAGCTGAAGCACCTGCGTACGGCGGCTGAGGGCGGTGACAACGTGCTCTACCCGATGCGGGAGGCGCTGCGTGCCCGAGCGACCGTCGGCGAGGTCTCTACTGCGCTCCGCGAGGTCTGGGGTGTGTACCAGCCGACCGAGGCGTTCTGAGGCGAGGGGTCATCCTCCGGTAGAGGGTGAGCAGGGTCTTGCCGTACCCCCCGCCCCCTGTGTGAAGGTGTGACGAGCCGCTCCGCTATCAGGAAGTCCCTCTCATGCTCAGTCTGCCGCTGCTGATCATCGCCGCAGTCGTCGCCCTTCTGCTGGTCGTGCTCGTCGTCGTCCTCGTCTCCCGGGTCCGCTCCGGCAACGAGGTGGACCGCTTCCACCGAGCCCGCACGATGACCACGGCGTGGAGCGAGTCCGGCTGGCAGCGGCGGGCCGGCGCCCGCGGGGCGGCCCCCGACGGGTCAGCGGGCGCCGACTCGGGGCCGGTCGGGCCACGCAACCCGCCGGCGCAGGAGACGCGCGGCGCCGCGCCGCAGGCTCGTACGGAGTAGCCCCGGCCGGAGCCGGTAGTTTCGGGGTCCGACTTCGCCGGGGAGGACCCACGACGTGCAGATCCCCTTCTCCTCGTCACCGAGGTCGAGTCTCGGCGTCGAGTGGGAGCTGCAGCTGGTCGATCTCGGGACCAGGCAGCTACGCAGCGGCGCCAGCGAGATCCTGCAGGAGATCGGTCACGGCCGCGAGCACCCGAAGGCCAAGCACGAGCTCTTCGAGTCGACCATCGAGGTCATCACCGGCGTCTGCACGACGGTGGCGGAGGCGCGCGCCGACCTGGCGGCCACGGTGGCCGAGGTTGCCGCCGCCGCCGCTCCGCGCGGGCTCGGCCTGATGTGCGCCGGCACGCACCCGATCACCGACTGGGCCACCCAGCAGATCAGCCCCAACCCCCGCTACGCCAAGCTGGTCGAGGACATGCAGTGGCTGGCCCGCCGGCTGCAGATCTTCGGTGTGCACGTCCACGTCGGTGTCCAGTCCCCGGACAAGGTCATCCCGATCGTCAACGCGCTGACCACCTATGTGCCGCACTTCCTGGCGCTGTCGGCCTCCAGCCCCTACTGGGTCGGCGTGGACACCGGTCTCGCTAGCGCGCGCAGCAAGGTCTTCGAGGGGCTGCCCACCGCCGGGCTGCCCTACCAGCTCTCCGGCTGGCCCGAGTTCGAGGAGTTCATGGAGACCCTCATCTCGGCCCACACGATCGAGAGCATCCGCGAGGTCTGGTGGGACATCCGCCCGCACCCCGTCTTCGGCACCGTGGAGCTGCGGATCTGCGACGGACTGCCCACGCTGGGCGAGGTGGCCATGGTGGCGGCGCTGAGCCAGTGCCTCGTCGAGCAGCTCGACTCCCAGCTCGACCGCGGCTACACGCTGCCGCTGCCCAAGAGCTGGGTGCTGCGGGAGAACAAGTGGCGCGCGGCCCGCTACGGGCTCGATGCGCTGCTCGTCGACGACAAGGGCGGGACCGTGCCGCTGCGTGAGTCGCTGCACGACCTCGTTGCCGAGCTGCGACCGGTGGCCGAGCGCCTCGGCTGCGGTGCCGAGCTGTCCACGGTGGCCCAGGTCGTCCAGGGCGGCGCGAGCTACCAGCGACAGCGCGCGGTGGCCGCGGCCCATGACGGCAACCTCACCGCCGTGGTGGACAGCCTCCTCGAGGAGATGCGCACCGACTCGCCGACCCCCGTCGCGGTGGACGCCGGCCCGTGAGCGACACCTCCTGGCTGGCCGCATGGGTCGACCGGCACGAGGCCGAGCTGGTCGGCGTACGCCGGCAGCTGCACGCGCACCCGGAGCTGGGTCACGCCGAGATCGCGACGACCGGCCTGCTGGTGACCCGGCTGGCCGCAGCCGGCCTAACCCCCACGGTCCTGCCCAGCGGCACCGGCCTGGTGTGCGACGTCGGGCCGGCCGGCGGCGAGCGGGTGCTCGCGCTGCGGGCGGACCTCGACGCACTTCCGCTGCCTGATGACAAGTCCGTCCCCTACCGCTCGACGGTGCCCGGGGTCTGCCACGCCTGCGGACACGACGTGCACACCGCGATCGTGCTCGGCGTGGGGCTGGCGCTGGCCGAGCTGAACGCCCATCGCCCCTTGCCGGGCCGGGTCCGGCTGGTGTTCCAGCCGGCCGAGGAGCTCACACCGGGCGGGGCCATCGGCGTCATCGCCGCCGGCGCGCTCGAGGGCGTCGAACGGATGCTGGCGCTGCACTGCGACCCCCGCCTCGCGGTGGGGCAGGTCGGTGTGCGGGTCGGGGCCATCACGTCGGCTGCCGACTCGGTGGAGGTGCGGCTGACCGGTCCCGGCGGGCACACCGCCCGCCCGCACCTGACCGTCGACCTGGTCTACGCCCTGTCGCGGGTCGTCACCGACCTGCCGGCTGCGCTGTCCCGGCTGGTCGACCCGCGGGCCGGCCTGGCGCTGGTCTGGGGCATGGTGGCGGCCGGCTCGGCTGCCAACGCGATCCCGCAGTCGGGGGTTGCCCGCGGAACCGTGCGGATGCTCGACAAGGCGGTGTGGGAGCAGGCGCCCGAGCTGGTCCGCACGCTCGTGGAGGCCGCCGTCGCGCCGTTCGGGGCCAAGGCGGAGATCGACTACCGGCAGGGCGTGCCACCGGTGATCAACGAGGCGAGGTCGACCGGTCTGCTCGCTGTCGCCGCCGACCGCGCGCTCGGTGCGGGGAGCGCGGTGCCGACGCCGCAGAGCCTCGGCGGTGAGGACTTCGCCTGGTACCTCGACCGGGTGCCCGGCGCGCTGGCCCGACTCGGCGTACGCCGGGTGGACGACCCACTGGGCCCGGTGGACCTGCACAGCGGCAGCTTCGACGTGGACGAGCGCGCGATCGGCCTGGGCGTGCGGGTGCTGGCCCAGGCAGCGCTGGACGGGCTGGGGGCGCCGGCGTCCCCTGACGAGCCGGCCGAGCCGGACGGAGGGAGCCTGCCCGGCTAGGGACCGATGTTGCGGCAGGGGCGGCGGCGCAGCTCGTCGACGTAGTCCTCCGGCGCCCCGGCCTTCTCGGCAGCGTCGGCCATCAGGCCGAGGTAGCGCGCCGAGGGCAGCCCGCCTTCGTACGCCGTGAGCACGTAGACCCAAGCCAGCACGTCGCCGTCCAGGGTCAGCACCCGGACCCTGATCTTGGCGTACAGGCCGGTGTCGGCACCCTCGTAGGTGTCGAGGGTCTCCGCGTCGCGGTCGGTGATGTCGTAGAGCATCACGAACACCGAGCAGCCCGGCTCCTCCACCAGTGTCGCGAGGGCTCCCTCCCAGCCGAGCTCCTCGCCACCGAAGGTCAGTCGCCAGCCCTCGAGCCAGCCCATGCCGCGGGTCGGCGAGTGCGGACACCGCTCGTGCATCTGCTCGGCATCCATGTTGGTGCCGTATGCGGCGTACACGGCCATGAGGCGCAGCGTAGCGGGGAGCCACGCTCGGACCTGGGGAGCAGGCGATGCGGGAGGATGCGTTCGGAGCCCTCCGCGTCGCGGGCGGCCGCGGCACAAGGAGGAGGCCGGGTGAGCCGGGTCGCGATCGTCGGTGGCGGGCCGGCGGGCTACGAGGCCGCACTGGTGGCCGTCCAGCTCGGCGCGGAGGTGACCCTCGTCGAGAGGGACGGCATCGGAGGCGCCTGCGTGCTCTCCGACTGCGTCCCGTCGAAGACGTTGATCGCCACCTCCGACGTGATGACCAACCTGGCGGGCGCCGGGTCGCTCGGCGTACGGCTGCGCGGCGAGCAGCTGCGGGTCGCCTCCTGGGACGACGCCGACAGCGGCAGCTCGCCCCCGGACATCGCCGAGGTCGAGGTGGTCCGGGTCAACGAGCGGGTGAAGGCGCTGGCGGCCGCTCAGTCGGCCGACATCGTGGCCCGGCTCCGCCGGGAGGGCGTCCAGGTCGTCGAGGGCACTGCCCGGTTCGTCGCACGTGACCGGTTGATGGTCTCGCGCAGCGACGGGTCGCAGGACGGCGTGGAGGCCGAGGTCATCCTCGTCGCGACCGGGGCGCACCCTCGCGTGCTGCCGGGCGCCGAGCCCGACGGGGAGCGGATCCTGACCTGGCGCGACGTCTACGACCTGCCCGAGCTGCCGCCGGCGCTGGTCGTGATCGGCTCGGGGGTGACCGGGGCGGAGTTCGCCAGCGGCTACCAGGCGCTGGGCTCGCAGGTGACGCTGGTGTCGAGCCGGGTCCGGGTGCTCCCGGGGCAGGACACCGACGCGGCCGAGCTGCTCCAGCAGGTGCTGACCCGGCGCGGCATGTCCATCGTGCGCGGTCGTGCCGCCTCGGTGGAGCGGACCGCCGACGGCGTCCTGGTGCATCTGGTGGACGGCGCCACCATCGAGGGCAGCCATGCGCTGATGACCGTCGGATCGGTGCCCAACACGGACGGGCTGCACCTGTCGGCAGTCGGGGTCACCACGGACAAGGGCGGCTTCATCACCGTCGACCGGGTCTCCCGGACCTCGGTGCCCGGTGTGTACGCCGCCGGCGACTGCACCGGCGTGTTGATGCTCGCTTCGGTGGCCGCCATGCAGGGACGGATCGCGATGTGGCACGCCCTCGGCGAGGCCGTGTCGCCGCTGCGGCTGTCGACGGTCGCCGCCAACGTGTTCACCGACCCCGAGATCGCCACCGTGGGACTGCAGCAGGAGGCCGTGGAGTCCGGCGAGGTCGCCGCCCGCACGGTGACGCTGGCGTTGGGTACCAACGCCAGAGCCAAGATGCAGGGGCTGCACGACGGCTTCGTCAAGCTTTTCTGCCGGCCGGGCAGCGGCACGATCCTGGGCGGGGTGGTGGTCTCGCCGCGCGCTTCGGAGCTGATCCTGGCCGTGTCGCTGGCCGTGCAGCACGGGCTGACCGCGGACCAGGTGGCGCACACCTTCTCGATCTACCCGTCACTGTCAGGCAGCCTGACCGAGGCGGCTCGGCAGCTGATGCTGCACGAGCCCGACTGAGCGGCGGGCGACCCGCGCGGCGGGGGTCAGTCGCTGATCTCGCAGATCACCGCGCCGCTGGTGACCGTGGACCCGACCTCCGCGGTGAGCTTCGAGACGGTGCCGGCCTTGTGCGCGTTGAGGGGCTGCTCCATCTTCATCGCCTCGAGGACGACCACCATCTCGCCGGCCTCGACCGTCTGACCCTCCTCGACGGCGACCTTGACGATGGTGCCCTGCATCGGGCTGGTGAGCGAGTCCCCGCTGGCGGCAGCCGACGCGCGGCCGGCGCTCTTCCGACGCGGCGCGCGTTGGCCGCCGGCAGCACCGGCCGCGCCGGCCGCACCCAGACCGCCCGGTAGCACCACCTCGAGCCGGCGGCCGCCGACCTCGACGGTGATCCGCTCGCGCTCCGGTGGCGGCCCGGCGTCCTCGGTCGCACCGGTGAAGGGCTCGATCGTGTTGTCGAAGCCGTTCTCGATCCAGGTCGTGTGCACGCTGAACGGCTCGTCGCCCTCGGGGACGAAGGCCGGGTCGGCCATCACCGCGCGGTGGAACGGCAGCGCTGTCGCCATCCCCTCGATCTGGAACTCGGCGAGCGCCCGCCGGCTGCGCTCGGCCGCCTGCTGACGGCTGGCGCCGGTGACGATGAGCTTCGCCAGCAGCGAGTCGAAGGCCTGCCCGATGACGCTGCCGGTGCTGACCCCCGCGTCCAGGCGTACGCCGGGACCGGTCGGCGGCGCCCACAGGGACAGCGCGCCCGGTGCCGGCAGGAAGTTGCGTCCGGGGTCCTCACCGTTGATCCGGAACTCGAAGGCGTGCCCGCGCGGGGTGGGTGTGGCGTAGTCGAGGGTCTGGCCGTCGGCGATCCGGAACTGCTCGCGGACCAGGTCGATCCCGGTCACCTCCTCGGTGACCGGGTGCTCGACCTGCAGCCGGGTGTTGACCTCGAGGAAGGAGATCGTGCCGTCCTCGCCGACCAGGAACTCGACGGTGCCCGCACCGACGTACCCGGCCTTGGCGGCGATGTCGTGGGCGGCCTGGTGGATCGTCTGCCGTTGCTCGTCCGAGAGGTACGGCGCGGGCGCCTCCTCGACCAGCTTCTGGTAGCGCCGCTGCAGCGAGCAGTCCCGGTCCCCGACCACCACGATCGTGCCGGCGGTGTCACCGAGGATCTGCGCCTCGACGTGGCGAGGCCGGTCGAGGAACCGCTCGACGAAGCACTCGCCTCGGCCGAAGGCCTGCTCGGCCTCCCGGACCGCGGAGGCGAAGGACTCCTCGACCTCCGACATCTCCCGGGCGACCTTCATGCCCCGGCCACCGCCCCCGAACGCGGCCTTGATGGCGATCGGCAGACCGTGCTCCTCGGCGAAGGCGACGACCTCCCTCGCGTCCTTGACCGGCTCCTTGGTTCCCGGCACGAACGGCGCCCCGACCGCCTCCGCGATGTGCCGCGCCTCGACCTTGTCGCCGAGACGGGCGATCGCGTCGGGCGTCGGGCCGATCCAGGTGATGCCGGCCTCGATCACCGCCTCGGCGAAGGACTGGTTCTCCGACAGGAACCCGTAGCCCGGGTGGACGGCGTCGGCGCCGGACTTCTTGGCCGCGGCCAGGATCTTCGCGATGTCGAGGTAGCTCTCGCCGGGAGTGTTGCCGCCGAGGTCGAAGGCCTCGTCGGCCACCTGTACGTGCAGCGCGTCGAGGTCGGGTTCGGCGTAGACGGCGACGCTGGTCAACCCGGCGTCGCGGCAGGCGCGCACGACCCGCACCGCGATCTCGCCACGGTTGGCAATGAGGACTTTGCGCACGGGTGCTCTTTCGACGACGGGGTGAGGACGTGGCCGGACGGCGGGAGCGTCGCGAGTCTAGGGGACCGGTCAGCCGCTGCTGGTGTCGCGCCGGATGGTGGGCATGATCTGGACCAGCTCGATGGCGGCCCGCTGCGGCAGGCCGGCGACCAGCAGGATCGTCTCGGCCAGGTCGGCCGGCTGGAGCATGGTCGCCAGCGCCTCCGCGGACGGCGGGGTGGGGCGGTTGGCCATGATCGGCGTGTGCACCTCGCCGGGGCAGATCGCGCAGGCGCGGATGCCGTACTCGCGCTCGACCAGGTTGACCGACTCCGTGAAGGAGTTCACTGCCGCCTTCGCCGCGCTGTAGGCCGGGCCGGAGAGGAGGAACGGCGTTCGCCCGGCGATGGAGGAGACGTTGACGATCGTCCCGGACCGCTGCCGCCGCATGATCGGCAGGACGGCCTGGGTCAGCAGGAACGTGCCGCCGAGGTTGACGTCGACGACTGCCTGCCAGTCCGCGCGGGACACGTCGGCCAGGGCCCGGACCGGCACGTTCATGCCCGCGTTGTTGACCAGGACGTCGAGCCGGCCCCACCGCGCGGTCACCGCGTCGACGAGGCCGTCCATCGCTGCAGCGTCGGTGACGTCGCCGGCGTACACCATCGTGTCGGCCTCGATGCGGGCCGCCACCGACGTCAGCGGCTCCACTCGCCGTCCGACGAGCGCCACGCGGGCGCCGGCCTGCCCGAAGGCGAGGGCGGTCGCCTCGCCGATGCCGCTGCCGGCACCGGTGACCACGGCCACCTGACCGTCCAGACGTGCCATCGGCCTGCTCCTCGTCGCGGTCCGGGTCGTTCCTAGTAGTCGGCCCGGGTGCGGGCACCCGGCGTACGGCCGGCAAGCTGCCAGCCGTCGCGCCCGACGGCGAGCGGTCGCCGGAGTACGGCGTCCCGCGCCGCCCACCCCGACAGCGTCGGCTCGGCCGCGATCTTGGCG
>JALYXH010000188.1 GCA_030947185.1 Actinomycetota bacterium
CGTCGGCCTGGCGGGCCGCCGCGGCCCGAGCCGCCGCGAGCTCGGCCTGGCGGATCTGCTCGGCCTGCTGGGCCTGCAGCTGACCGAGCAGCTGCTGCATGCGGCCCGAGTCGGCCTCGACCGACGCCTTGGCGGCGGCGAGCTTGTCGGTCACGGCCTGCTGGCCCGACAGCGCACGTCGGGCATCCGCCTGGGCTGAAGCCTGCTGGTGCTTGGCCACCGACAGCGCCGCCAGCGCCTGCTTCTGGCTGCGGGCTACCGAGTCGAGAGCGCCGACCTTGTCGAGGAAGTCCTGCACCCCGCCCTTGTCGGTGATCACCGACAGCTCCTGCATGCCACCCGCGCGATAGGCCGCTGACGCGAACTTCGCGACGTTGGCCTGCTGCGCGCGCATCGTCGACGTTGCCGCGTCCACGCGGGCCTGGGCGGCGCTGACCGCCCGACCCGCCTTGGCAAGCTCGATGCGGCTGGCGTTGAACTGCTCGGCCGTCGCCTCGGCCTTGGCATTGAGCGCGTCCAGCTGCGCCTGGGCGTCCTTGATCTGGACGCCGATGTCCGCGGCCGCGGGACTCGAGAGGCCGGCCAGGGGCAGTACGACGGTCAACGCCGAGGCGGCGACGACAACTGAGAGGCGGAAGCGGGCAGGGCTGAGGGATAGGCGGCTCGCCAAGGCGGGCGGCACTCCGTTCTTCCGAGAACCGCCTACCGGGTGAGCTGACGGGTTCGGGCGGGAAGATGGCCCTACGGCGGCGAACCGACCACGACGTGGTCAGGCGCGCCACCGATTCACCCCAGGGGACGTGGGTCCCCGGCTCCCGCGAACGCCCACAGGCGGCCGCGGAACTCGGCGGTGTCTCTCGCCGCTGACCGGGTGGTCAGCGAGTCACGAGTGACGAGACAGACCGTATTGGTTTCGGCATCGGGACGCGAAGACCCAAGCCCGCATTAGTGGAAAAAGTTGGGCCGGTGCGGCTTCGAGGGGCACTCAGGCGCGCCGTCGCGCCGGGTCGCGCCACCGAGCGGCCGTTGCGGCCTCGCGTCCCTGTTGCGGTTACTGTGCCCGGCATGAGCGGTGCTTGGCTCCTCGCGCAGGTGCTCCGGTGATGGCGGCCGGGCCGAGCGTCGACGTCGTCATCCCGACCATTGGGCGACCGTCGCTGCGCACCCTGCTCGCCGCCCTCGTCGTACGCGCCATGCCGCTGCCGGCGGACGCCCTCCCCGCCTCGATCATCGTCGTGGACGACCGACCCGTGGCGCAGGGCCCGCTGCTGGCGCCTGACGACGTACCGCCCCAGATCGCGGACCGTCTGCGTGTCATCCGCGGCAGAGCGCACGGCCCCGCGGCGGCACGCAACACCGGCTGGCGCGCGTCGACCGCCGAGTGGGTCGCCTTCCTCGACGACGACGTCCTTCCCGACGAGGGCTGGTACGTCTCCCTGCAGCGCGACCTGGCCGGACTCGGCAGCGCCGTCGGCGGGTCACAAGGGACGATCGTCGTGCCGGTGCCGCAGCACCGACCGCAGACGGACTGGGAACGCACCGTCGCCGGCATGGAGCGGGCCGTCTGGGCGACCGCGGACATGGCCTACCGCCGCTCTGTGCTGGCACAGGTCGGCGGGTTCGACGAGCGCTTCCAGCGAGCGTTCCGCGAGGATGCCGAACTCGGGCTGCGTGTGGTTGGTGCCGGCCACGCGATCGAGCGGGGGACACGGCGGGTCTGCCATCCGATCCGGCCGGCCGACCGCTGGGTCAGCGTGCGCAGCGAGAGGGGCAACGCCGACGACGTCCTGATGCGGGTTCTACACGGCCGACACTGGCAGCAGCGTGCCTCTGTCCCGGTGGGGGCGCGTCCGCGGCACCTGGCCACCACGGCCTGCCTCGGGCTTGCCGCCGGCGGTGCGGTCGGCAAGAAGGGCTGGCTGACGTGGCTGGGGCTGGCCGGGTACATCGCCGGGGTGGCCGACCTTGCCCGCCGGAGGATCGCCCCGGGGCCTCGCACACCCGACGAGGTCGTCACGATGATCGCGACCAGCGCGGTGGTCCCGCTGGCTGCGACGTACCACTGGCTGCGCGGCTGGAGCGACCTCGAGAAGCTCGCGGTCCAGTCCGGTCCCGTTCCTGCTGCGTAATGCCGCTCGACAGCGGCCGCCGTACCCAGGGGGCTGCTAGCATCGGCGACGCTTGAGCAAGCGCGCCGCTAGCTCAACTGGCAGAGCAGCGGACTCTTAATCCGCGGGTTCGGGGTTCGAGTCCCTGGCGGCGCACATCGTTTTCCCAGGTCAGAGGGCCTGTCGGC
>JALYXH010000197.1 GCA_030947185.1 Actinomycetota bacterium
CTCGTAGACCGTGCGTCCGACGTCGGTAGGCTCCGGCAGCGTCTTGGAACGGGTGATCGTGGTGAAGTCGGCGAAGCGGATCTTGATGCTGACGGTGCGCCCGACCTGGCCGGAGGCGCGCAACCGGGCCGCGGTGCGCTCGGACAGCCTCAGCAGCTCGCGGGTCACGACGACCGGGTCATCGACGTCGACGGGGAACGTCTCCTCTGCCCCGATGCTCTTGTCGGGTTCCTGCGGGGTCACGCGACGCTGGTCGCGACCCCAGGCGAGCGCCGATAGGTGGCTCCCGGCCGCCGGTCCGAGTGCGCGCTGCAACGTGCCGATCGGGGTGTTGGCGATGTCGCCGACCGTGTGAAGACCGAGGCGGCGCAGCACCTCCTCGGTCTTCTCGCCGACCCCCCACAGTGCGCCCACGGGCAGCGGATGCAGGAACGCGACCACGCGGTCAGCCGGTACGACGAGCAGGCCGTCGGGCTTGCAGCGCGCACTCGCGAGCTTCGCGATGAACTTCGTGGACGCGACACCCACCGAGCAGGTGATGCCCTGCTCGTCCTCGACCGTGGCGCGGATCCACTCGCCGATCGCCCTCGGCGTACCGAGTCTTCGAGCGGCGCCGCGCACGTCGAGGAAAGCCTCGTCCAGCGAGATGGGCTCGACCAACGGCGTCACCGAACGGAAGACCTCCATGACGTTGTCCGATGCCTGCGCATAGACGCCGGGTGTCGGGTTGATGACGACGGCCTGCGGGCAGAGTCGTCGGGCCCGCATCATCGGCATCGCGCTGTGCACGCCGAACGCACGGCACTCGTAGGTCGCCGAGAGCACGACCCCCCGGGAACCCGTCCCTCCGACGATCATGGGTAGCCCGCGCAGCTCGGGCCGCCGGCGCAGCTCGACGCTGGCGTAGAACGCATCCATGTCGACATGCAGAACCGTGCAGCCGGTGTCGTTCCTACGCGGACCGGTCGGGGGCCCGACCGACGGCAGGGTGCCTCGGCTCACGGCTCAGCCCCGGCGGGCGAGAACGTGCAGCTGGGTGGCGACCGCGCGGTAGGCCGGGACCTCGGAGGCGGCCAGCTCGAGGGCGACCAGGGCGTCGACGGCACCGGGCTCGGTGTCGAGCAGGCTCCCGGCGACCAGGTCGGCGAACACCCGAACGCCGTGCACCGCGGCAACGGGTAGACCGGCCGAGGCCAGCAGCTGCGTGATCTCTTCGAGGGCGAACCGGCGTACCGCTGCGTCGCGGGGCCCCCAGCGGCCGGCCGAGTCGGCGAGGGCGCGGCGGGCGTCGTCGAAGTGACCGGTGAGGGCACGGGCGAAGACTGCTCCCGTCCGGTTGGCGACCAGCACGCTTGCCGCACCGCCCGGGCGCAGGACGGCCGCCAGCGCCTGCACCGCGGGTGCCGGGTCATCCACCACCTCGAGCACGCTGTGGCAGAGCACCAGGTCGACGCTGCCCGCGCCGGCCAGCTCGGGCAGCGAGGCGAGGTCGCCCTGCTCGGGCCGGACCCGGTCGGCGACGCCTGCCTCGGCCGCCCGGCGCACGAGGGCAGCCAGCGAGTCGGGACTCGGGTCGACCACGGTGACCCGATGGCCCAGCTCGGCCAGCGGTACGGCGAACCCACCGGTGCCACCACCGGCGTCAAGGACGTCGAGCGGGCCCTCGGGCCGGCCGGCGAGCTCCTCGCGCAACACCGCCCAGACCGCAGCCGTGCGCACCGACGCCCTGGCGGGCCAGCGCTGCCGGTCGACCATGGCCCTCCTCCTCGGTGGGTTCGAACACATGTTCGCACAAAGGCGACGGCCGGGGCAGCCTCAGCAGCGGTCGAGCTGCACGAGCAAGCCCGTGGTGGCCACGGTGTGCTCACCGGCCGGGCAGAAGCCGCTCGCCCGCAGGGACCCGGTGGCCTCAGGGAACAGGTTGCCGCTGGCGGGGTTCCAGCCCCCGAACGGGTTCCAGAGCTCGAGCACGAAGACATGTCGCGCCGCCGGGTGGGCGGCCACCTGCTGGCCTACCTGCGGGGCGGACAGGCCGACGGTGAAAGCGGTGTTGGCCATTGGGACGGGCGGCCGCGCCCCGGCCGCCGGAGCCTGGTTTTCGGCGAAGTACATGTAGTAGGTGTACCCGGCGAAATCGGTGGCCGGGGGAAAGTTGGCGGCATTGACGAAGACCACGTCGTCAGGCCCGGCCTTGGCGCGCACCTCCGCGACCGCCTCCTTGAGGTGGTCCTGCAGCGCGGGTCGCATCGGGTCGCGAACCAGCTGCCCCAGCCGGACGACCTGGAGCGGCACCGTCGCGAGCACCAGCACCAGCAGGAGCAGGGCAGCCGCCCTGATCGGCCGGCGGAGCCGGGCCTTGTGCACGATCGCCCGCAGGCCCGCAGCGACCATCACCGCGAGCAGAGGGACCAGGAACAGGTTCGTGCGGTTGGCACCGAAGGGCCATAGCCCGCGACTGGAGACCGCCACCTGGACCAGCAGGGCGCCGGCCACTGCGACCGGTACCGGCCGCAGCCGGGGATGGCGCAGTAGTGCGGCGATGCCGATGAGCAGGGCACTGCCCAGCCCCAGCATCGACAGGTAGGCCAGCAGACCCGACGGCGGCTGCAGCAGCGAGGACGTGCGCAGGCTGACGTAGAACGTGTCCGGCGGCAGCATTCCGGCCGTGCCGAGCGCCTTGACGAACCACACTGCCTGGAAGACCAGGAAGTCCAGGATCGGGCGAAGCCCGCTGTGCACGGGCAGGTAGTTGGGCGACCAGTACTGCCCGCCGGCGAGGGTCCGGCCCTGCGGGGCGAGGTAGAACAGGTAGTGCGCGCCCGCCACCAGGCCGACCGCCGTCATCATCGCGAGCCGAGACAGCTCGCGCTGACCCCGCTGGGCCTGGCCCGCGCGCAGCAGGTCGAACACGTACAACCCGGGCAGCACGAACAGCACCGGCACGCCGAGGACCACGAGGGCAGCCATCCCGACGTAGCACGGCAGCAGCCGGTGCCATCTCGCCGGCCGGTCCGCGGCCGTGAGCCACAGCTCGACCACGCCGACGGTCGCCGCGGCCTCGACCAGGTAGGGCTTGAAGGCGAGCCCGTAGGCGAGCAGCGGAACGTTGAGCATGACGAGAGCGGCGAGCGCCAAGGCGGCGTACCGGGGCAGGAATCGGCCCGCGAGCCGACAGGTCACGAGGCCGAGCGCCAGCAACGCCAGCAAGCTGGGGAGCCGCAGGGCGAACTCCGTGTTCCCGAGCAGCCGCACCGAGGTGCGCTCGAGAGCCAGCCAGCCGAGTGCTGACGGCGCCACGGCGTGCGAGAGATCGTGGAACAGCCCGGTCGGCGAGGAGACCTGGACCGCTCGCCAGTTCTCGTCGTACCACAGGGGTGGGGTGAGCAGCCGCCGCAGAACCAGCCCGACGACGGCGGCCACGGCGGCCAGCGTGCCGACGGGCAGGTAGTCCAGGCGGGGCCGTCCGGGGCTGATCGCCTGCTCGCGAGCGCCCGCCCGTCCGGGCGCGCTCCGACGGACCCCCCGCATGGTCAGCTCACTCATGCGCTGTCCCGCCCTCGGCCGGGTCGGCGCGAGCGGGCTCCGGCGCGCCGGCCATCGACATCGGCGACTGCCGGGCACCGGCGGACAGCGGAGCCGCCTCCTCCGGGCGGCGGGCTCCCGTGGCACCCGTCGGGGACGGGTTCCTGGTCGAGGTCCCCGCAGCAGCCGTCAGCACGGCAGCGAGGGCGGCCGTCACCAGCCAGAGCACCCAGCCCCGAGGCGGTGCCCAGGTGCTGTCGGGCAGGAACCACCACGGCCCACTCGTGCCAACCGCGTACCGACGGGCGGTCACGAAGACGGCGGCGACCTGGACCGCGGCGGCGCCCGCGAAGACGGCTACCGGCAGCGCCCGTCGCAGTGGTGGGAACAGCCGGGCTGCGTGGCGGCGCACGATCTCACCGGCCACCAACGGGAGGGTGAGAACGGCCGGTAGCACGTACCGCCCGTACATCGGGAAGTGCGTCTGCGCGATGACCCCCGCCTCGACGACCACCACGCAGGCCAGGCTGACGAACAGGACCCCACCCAGCAGAAGGCGCTCCCTACCCGTGCCAAGAAGCGCGGCGAGGAGGCACACGAGCAGGAAGAGGGAGACCCAAACCCAGTAGAAGGCGGCAGGCATCGGCAGGTCGGCCCAGCCGAACTTCCCTACCCACTCGGTCAGCAGCTCCGGTCCGGCCCGGTACAGAGCAGGCAGCGCCTTCGCACTGACCGACAGGTCGAACGCCGGATGCGGCTGGACGCTCAGCTCCCACGCTGCCGTCGACCCCGCCGCGAGGACGAGCACGCCCAGAGCGGGCACGGCCCGTCGCCGACCCGTGCCGACCAGCCGGAGTGCGCCGCGGACGCCGACGAGTGCGACCAGCAGCCCCAGTGCGAGAACGAGCCAGACCGGGCCGAGCGACCGGGTGGCGGCGAGAACGGCACCCCCTGCCGCGAGCGCCGTCCACGCAAGGACAGTGCTCCGCGAGTCCGGCCGGGCCAGCCTGAGCACGGCGGCCACGGTACAGACGGCAGCGACAGTCTCCAGCCCGTTGGGCGAGATTGAGGCAGCCAGGAACAGCGCCATCGGGGGCAGCGCGACGACCAGGCCGAGGAGCGACCAGGAGCCCGAGCCACGGCGCCAGCTCACCAGCACGGCCAGTGAGAGCAGCACGAACGACACCAGGCTCTGCGCCAGCCGACCGGCGTAGAAGGCCCGAAAGACCCCTCCCCGGCTGTGCACGGCCGGCCAGCCGGCCAGGGCGTAGGCGAACGGCTCGTAGGTGCCCACATAGGTCAGACGGGGAGCGGGCTGGGCCGGGGGCACGTACCGCTTCTGGCAGGCGTTCGGGACGTCGTCCTGGAACAGGGCACAGACGAGGCCATCCGGGGCCAGCCCGGGCGGCATGACGTACACCCGGCTGGCCCGGTTGATCCACTGCAGCTGAAGGGGCCCGAAACCCGGGCCGATCCCGTACGAGCCCGGACTGCCCAGACCCTGCCCCGAGCCGACCCCTACTGCCTTCGTGTAGTTGGCTGGCTCGTCCGGCGCGTAGCCGACGGGGTCGGCAAAGACCCAACAGCCGAGCAGCAGGCCGAGAGCCACGAGGAGAGCGACGGGGGCGACCGGCACCCGCCGACGGGACCCCCGGCGTGGCGTCGCCGGATCCTCCCTCTGCACGCAGACACTCTATCCGCCCGGGCGCGTCGCCCGGCCGGGACACCGCACCGATGAGCGACGTCCGTAGACTGGGTTTCCCGCCAGTCGTCGTCTCGTCGTGTCGCCAGGAGGTCGGGTGTCCAACGTCACGCATGCTCCTGTCGCGAGCCTGCACGACGGCGTCGGCAGTCCGTCGCCGGCCCACCCGTCCCCGCGCGGCGGTCTGCGCCTCCGACTGAGGGGCGCTGTCGCCACGCACTGGCTGTTCGGGCTGGTGTTCCTCCTCGCTGCGGCGCTGCGGCTGCTGACCGCCCTGACCTACCGGCCCGCCCTGGAGTACGTCCAGGACTCCTTCGACTACCTGGGCAACGCCCACACCCTCGTCCCGAGCGTCATCCGGCCCGCGGGCTACCCGTTCTTCCTCAAGGTGCTGGGCCAGACGTCGCAGCTGGCGGTCGTCCCTGTCGTGCAGCACCTGCTCGGACTGGCGACGGGCGTCCTCGTCTACGCCGTGGTGCACCGGCTCGGAGCGCGCTGGTGGCTGGCAGCGCTCGCGGCAGCGCCACTTCTGCTCGACTCCTACCAGATCTACGTCGAGCAGTTCGTGCTGGCCGAGACGCTCTTCACCTTCTTGACCGTGCTGGCCCTGGCTGCCCTGCTCTGGTCGGAACGGGTGAGCCCGCTCGTGTGCGTCGCCGTCGGCGTCCTGCTGGCCACGGCGGCACTGACCCGGACCGTCGGGCTCGCCGTGCTGGTCCCGGCGGTCGCCTACCTGCTGGTCCGCCGGGCGGGCGTGCTCCGGCTGGCCTGCCTGGTGCTGTCGGCCGGCCTCGTGCTGGTGGGATACGCCAGCTGGTTCAAGGCCGAGCACGGACATGTGGCCCTGGAGGCCTACAGCGGCTACTTCCTGGCCGGCCGGGTCGAGCCGTTCGCCCAGTGCACCGGACTGTCGCTGCCACCGGCGCAGCAGGCGCTCTGCGATCCGCGGCCGGTGCAGGCCCATGACAACAGCGACTGGTACGTCTGGAACCCGGGCTCACCGCTGCGACGACCGGTGGTTCCGGCCGGCACCGACCGCAACGCGGTGGCTGGGGACTTCGCCCGAGCGATCATCCGCCACCAGCCCGGCGACTACCTGCGCACCGTCACCGGAGACGTCCTGCACTACTTCCGGGTGAGCCGGCAGACCGGACCCCAGGACGGGCCGGTCGCCACCTGGCGGTTCCGGCAGACCGACGCGGCGCCCCCTTGGCAGCCGGAGTACCCGCCGGCCGACCCGTACGTCAACCAGTGGACCTGGCCGGGAGCCGCCGTCATCGACGGTGTGATCATGGGCAGCCATGGCTTCAACGACAAGCAGGAGGCGATCGGCCTCGATCGCCAGCGGGCCGGGTGGCTCGCCGGCTACCAGCGGTTCGGGTACACCCCGGGCCCGCTCCTGGCGCTGGGCTTCCTGCTCGGTCTGCTCGCCGGCGTAGGCAGGCTGCGCCGAGAGGACCGCCGCCTGCGGTGGGCGGCAGCGCTGTGCGCCACGGGCGGGTTGCTCATGCTGCTGACACCAGCGGTCTCCGCGTCGTTCGACTACCGCTACATCCTGCCCGCGCTTCCGCTGATGTCGGCCGCCGGAGTGCTCGGGGTCGTTCTGATCGAGAAGCGGCTGCGGGCCCGGCGGGAGGCGGGGCGGACCGGTGACGGGCGGACCGGTGACGGGCGGACCGGTGACGGGTCGGTTGGTTCGGGGAGCCGCCTGGCCTGAGCCGGCTCTCAGCCACCCGCGCTACCAGGGCTGGAGTGCCAGAGCCGGCGCGGCTTCGTCGGCGGGCCGGCCGCGCCGCCCGCCCCGGCCGGCCCGACGTCGGCGTACGGCGACTGGCGGAAGCCCGTGGGGTGCACCAGGACCGGACTGGCCGACCCGATCGGCGGCGGCACCATCACCGGCCGGCTCGACCGGCTCTGGGCCGCACCCTGGATCGCCTGCTCGGTGACTGCTGCCGACTGGCGCATCGCCTGCCACACCGCGTCGAGCCCACCGGCCAGCCACTCCGTGCGCAGCTGGGGCAGCTCCCAGCAGCCCAGCGCCTGCATCGACACCCCGCGCGGGCCGGTCCGCCGGACCACGCCGCGGATCACCAGTAACCAGGAGTGGAAGACGGTGCTGGCGTAGTGCACCTGCTCGTCTTCGAAGAAGGTGGCGTCGAGCGGACCGGTCGCGTCGTCGAGCGTCACGAAGATCACCCGGCGGCCGGACCGGATGGGCGGGGTCTGGGTGGCCACCTTCACCCCTGCCACCAGCACCTCCTGCCGGCTTCGGCAGCCCAGCAGGTCGCGGGCGCGGGTCACCCCGAGCGCAGCCAGGAACGGCTCGTAGAACTCCAGCACGTGACGGCTGGCGTCCAGCCCCAGCACCTCCAGCTCGGCCCGCACCCGCTCGGCGTCGGTCATCTCCGGGAGCCCGGTGGGCCGGGTGGTGGACGGGTCGTCGCCCAGGTCGAGGGCCAGCTGGACGTCGACCGGCTCGACCGGCCGGGCCGCCTGCGACTGGCGGGCGGCCTGCTCGCGGACGCCGCCCCCCGTCGGGAGCGGCTGCGCGGATCCGGACCGGGCGCCGGACCGGGCGCCCGACCGGGTGCCGGGGCGGGTCGCCTGGCGGGTGGAGCGCGACCACTGGTCCAGCTCGGCCACTTGCAGCAGCAGGTCACGGCGGGTCACCATGCCGCGCCGGCGGACCGGTGCCGGCGCGCCCAGGCCGTAGATCGAGTCGAAGGCACCCGCGACGACGAGCCGCTCGGCGATCGGCCTGGACACCGCTGCCCGGTGCCAGAAGTCCGACAGCGAGGCGTAGGGCCGCCCGGCGACGATCCGGGCCAGCTCCGCCTCGGTGATCCCCTTGACGTCGGCCAGCCCTAGCCGGATGCCGTACGCACGGGCATCGGGGGCGATGGCCGGCTCCGGCCGGGGTGGTGCGTCGAGGATCACCGGCGGCGGCTCGTCGAGGACACCGACCCGCTCGATGCAGTACTCCGCCGCCGAGGCGTTGACGTCGAGAGAGAGCACCGCGATGCCGAACTGGCGGGCGTCGTCGAGGATCAGCCGCTTCGGGTACATGCCCGGGTCGTGGGTGAGGACGCCGGCGAGGAACGCCGCGGTGTGGTGCGCCTTGAGCCAGGCCGACTGGTAGGTCGGCAGCGCGAACGCGGCAGCGTGCGCCTTGCAGAACCCGAACGAGGCGAACGCCTTGAGCACCTCCCAGGACCGCTCGACCACCTCGAGCGGATAGCCGCGGGCCAGCGCGGTCGGCCGGAACCAGCTGCGCACCTCCGGCTGGCCCTCGGGGTCGCCGAGCGCCCGGCGTACCTCGTCGGCCTCGGCCAGCGTGCAGCCGGTCAGCACCGCCACGATCCGCAGCACCTGCTCGTGGAAGACCACCACCCCGCAGGTCTCCTCGAGCGCCGGAACCAGGTCGGGGTGGAGGTACTCGGGGCTCGCCCAGCCCTGCCGCGCCTCGAGGAACGGCCGGACCATGTCGCTCTTCACCGGCCCGGGCCGGAACAGCGAGATGTCGATGATCAGGTCGTTGAACGTCTCCGGGGCGAACTTGCCCACCAGCTCGCGCTGGCCGGGTGACTCGATCTGGAAGCAGCCCAGCGTGCGGGTGGACTGGATCAGCCCGAACGTGGCCGGGTCGTCGCGCGGCACCGCGTCGATGTCCACCCGTACGCCGTCGACCCGGGCCACCTCGCCCACCGCGTGCGCGATCGCCGACTGCATCCGGATGCCGAGCACGTCGAGCTTGAGCAGGCCGAGGTCCTCGACGTCGTCCTTGTCGTACTGGCTCATCGGGAAGCCCAGCCAGCTCGCCTCGACCGGTGTGCGGTCGAGCAGGGTGGCGTCGGACAGCAGCACCCCGCACGGGTGCAGGGCGATGTGGCGCGGCAGCCCGTCGAGCCGCTCGACCAGCCGGAACATCAGGTCGAGGCGGTCGGCCGACAGCCCGCTCACCCGCAGCTCGGGCAGGTCTCTCAGCGCGGCCCGGACCTGGCTGGCCCGGATGTGCGGGAACGCCTTGGCCACGGTGTCGATCTCGCCCGGCGGCAGGCCCAGCGCCGCACCGACGTCACGGATGGCGTGCCTGGCCCGGTAGGTGTCCATCATCGACACGCAACTGCACCGCTCGCCGCCGTAACGGGCCAGCACCGCCTGGTAGACCTCCATCCGCCGGGCCGACTCGACATCGACGTCGATGTCGGGCAGCTGGTGGCGCAGCGGGGAGAGGAACCGCTCCATCAGCAGCCCGTACCGCAAGGGGTCGACGTCGGAGATGCCGAGCAGGTAGGTGACCAGGCTCCCGGCGCCGGACCCGCGGGCCGCGACGCGCACACCCATCTCCCTGATCAGGTCGACCACGTCGGCGACGGTGAGGAAGTACGCCGGGTAGCCCAGCGTGGCGATCACAGCGAGCTCGTCGTCGAGCCGACCCCGGGCGAGGTCGTCGACCGGCATCCCCCGGCGGCCGAACCCGGCCACGCAGCGCTCGCGCAGGAGGGCCTCGGCCGCGGCTGGGCCGCTCGCGGTGCCACCGGCGCCGGTCACCGCCAGCTCGGGGAAGTGCACGGTGCCGATGCCGAGGTCGGCCCGCGGGTCGACACTGCACCGCTCGGCCACCATCCGGGTGCGAGCGAGCAGGCCACGCCCGTCGCGCCCGGAGCCGGCCAGCCGGGTCAGCTCCTCGGCCAGCTCGGTCATCTCCTTGCCGCTCTTGAGATAGCCCTCGGCATTGACCCGGTCGAGGTGACGGGCGTCGAGGACGACGAGGCGGCGCGCGGCGTCGAGCACGTCGGCGGTCGGTGCGTCGCTGCGGTCGGCGTAGCGCACAGCGTTGGACAGCACGGCCGGCACGCCCGTCTCGTCGGCGAAGCGCAGCAGCCGCGCCATGGCGCCCGCGTCGCCAGGCCCGCGCCGGTGCACCACCTCGACCAGCAGGTCGGCGCGGTCGATGTCGCGCTGCCAGCGGGTGAGCGCGTCGCGGGCCTGGTCGGGCCGGTTGACCGCCAGCGCCCGTCCGACCTCGGAGTCGGGGCCGAGCAGGACGAACAGGCCGCCGGCGTGCGCAGCGACCAGCTCGCGGGTGGTGACCGGCCGGCCCCGCTCGCCGGCCAGGTGGGTAGCACTGACCAGGCGGCACAGCGATGCCCACCCGCGCCGGTCCTGGGCGAGCAGGGTCACCCGCGGGTGCGCCCGCTCCCCCGGCAGGTGGTCGACGAACGCGCCGCCCCGGGCCGGCGACCGCCGGGTTCCCGGCCGGCCGGCGCGGTCGCCTACCGGCTCGGCTCGGACGGCCAGGTCGACACCGAAGACCGGCCGGATGCCGGCTGCCATGCAGGCCTTGGCGAACTTGACGGCGCCGTAGAGGCCGTCGCGGTCGGTCAGCGCGAGGGTGTCCATCCCGTGGTCGGCGGCCCGCTCCACCAGGACGTGCGGGGAGCTGGCGCCGTACCGCAGGGAGTAGCCCGAGGCGACATGCAGATGGACGAACGGGTCGGCCACCGCCCGTCAGCCCGATCCGGTGGGCAGCACCGGCTGGAAGCCCAGCCCGAGGGTCGTCTCGACCACGGCCATGAACGTCTGCGCGTCCCGGAACAAGTCGTCGGCTTCCCGTGCGCTGACCGCACCCGGCAGCCCGGCCTCGGCAGCCGACCGCTTGACGGCACCGGCGGCGAAGAACGCCGCCCACTCACCGAGCTCGGGAGCCACTGCCGCCAGCAGCACCCACGCGCTGGCCGGCCGGCCGCGGGACGTGCCGGGCAACGCCGGTCGGGCCCGGGCGGCCAGGACGGCTGCCGCGGTCCGCAGTGCTGCCAGG
>JALYXH010000202.1 GCA_030947185.1 Actinomycetota bacterium
TAGGCGACACTGGTCCCATGAACCCTGCAGACCTGCGGCTGCCTGGCGCCGTCTCCCTTGACCCGACCCCCGCCCGTCCTGCTGGTCCGGCCGTGGTAATCGACGTCACCGAGGCCTCGTTCGCCACCGACGTCATCGAGCGGTCGCGCACGGTGCCGGTCGTCCTCGACTTCTGGGCCGCCTGGTGCGGGCCCTGCCGTCAGCTGAGTCCGGTGTTGGAGCGGTTGGCCGGCGAGGCGGCCGGAGCCTGGGTGCTGGCCAAGATCGACGTTGACGCCAACCCGAGGCTGGCGACGGCTGCCCAGGTGCAGGGCATCCCGGCCGTCAAGGGGATCGTGGACGGGCAGATCGCCGGCGAGTTCACCGGCGCGCTGCCGGAGGCGCAGGTGCGCGCCTGGCTGGCTGACCTGCTCGGCTTCGCGGACGGTGCCGTCGCGAACCCCGACCCGGCTTCGGCTGAGCCGCCGGTCACCGACCCGGCGCTGCTGGCTGCCGACGAGGCCCTGCAGCGCGGCGATCTCGACGTTGCGGCAGCCGCCTACCGTGATCAGCTCCAGCGCGACCCCACGCAAGCCGAGGCCAAGACCGGGCTGGCGACCTGTGAGCTGCTGAAGCGGGCTGCCGCCATCGACGCCCAGGCCGTGCGGGAGCGCACGGCGGCCGACCCCGACGACGTGGCCGCTGCAACGGCAGCGGCGGATCTGGACGTCCTCGACGGCCGGCTCGACGACGCGCTCGACCGGCTCGTCGAGCTGGTCCGGCGGACCTCGGGTCAGGAGCGCGACGACGCGCGCACCCACCTGCTCACGCTGTTCGACCTGCTCCCGCCCGACGACCCGCTGCTTGCGACGGCTCGGCGCGCGCTGGCCAACGCGCTCTACTAAGGAGCCCTTACCGCGGCTGGACGCGCCGCGGTGCGAGCCTGCGGCGCGACAGGGCCCCGCGGGCAAGCCACAGCCACAGCCATAGCCAGCTCCCGAGCGCGAGCCCGAGCGCGACAGCCAGCAGCTTGCTCGGTGCCGGCTTGCTCGGCCGGTGTTCGCTGCTGAGTCCGACCCCGAAGGCTGCTGCCGGCGGGGCCGGGGGAAGGACGACCCGTTCGGCAGCGATGGGGGAGGCGGCGGCGACGGCCGGCGGTAGCAGCGGGTCGAACAGGGTGGACCGCAGGTGCAGGGCTCGCTGTACGTCGAGTCCGCTCCGCTCCTGCCGGCCGGCGGAACCGTCCAGTCCGACCGTGAGCGCCCGCCCGGACGGGCCCCGGCGCACGACCGCTACCCCGCCGAGCTGCCCCGGGTAGCCGAGCTTGGCTGCCAGCTCGGACATCGGGAGGTTCAGCTGCCACGAGCCGACGTCGTCAGTCGGGTAGGCACGCGCCGGGAGGTACGCCGCGGAGTCCGGCGTACCGAAGCCCTCCTCGGTGGTCGCGCTCACGCCGCCGCCGTTAGAGCTGTAGAAGGCCTGGATGACCCGGTCGGAGGCGTTGAGCACCATGCCCCGGGTCTTGGCGACCGCAGCCGACAGCGCCGCGTACTCGGCATCGGAGCCGAGGTAGACCTGGCTGCGATCGTCGTCCCAGAGGTCGAAGGACGGCAGGTGTGCCGCCATCGCGAAGGCGGCGAAGCTGCGCGCCGCGACGGCCTGCGCCTGCAGCCCGGAGGCCGGCCAGGACGGGTCCCGGATCTCGCCGAGGCCGCCCAGGTAGGCCTCGAGGTCGACCGCGTCGACGAGGTGCAGGGTCGGGCCGATCAGCGCGGCGCTGAGCACCCCCCGGTAATGCCGCCCGGTGGGGTCGACGCCCAGCGTCCCCCCGAGAGCTGCCGAGACGGTGGGCGGCCCGGCGCTGTTGAGCGAGCCCGGCGGTGCCGGCGGGGGCGGTGGCGCGACCAGCGGCGCCTGAACCGGAGCGGACAGGCCCGGACCGGCAGTTCCGGAGTGCGACTGGTCCGAGCCCGGCACCGGCGGAAGTGGCCCCGGCGGCGGTGGTGGCGGCTGGCTGGCCGGCCGCGATCCGGTCGGCGCGGGGGCCGTGCTGGTGGCCGGGTGGGAGGCAGGCGGGGGTGAGGAGGGTTTCGGGCTGGCATTGGTGGAGGTCGTGGCCGGCGTCGAGGAGGACGACGTTGCGGACGGGCTAGCGGAGGTGGAAGCGCTCGGTGTCAGTGACGGTGTCGGCTCGAGTGACACCGGGGTCGTCGGGCCCGACGTCAGGCCCGGGTCGGCGGCCAGGGCGAACGCGACGGGACGGGCCCGGGGCGCCGCGGGGTCGAGCAGCCGGGCGGTGTAGCCGGCCGGACCGGCTGTCAGCAGCAGCCTGCCCCCGGGCGGCACGACGAGGGGCAGGTCGGTGGGGGTCGAGCTGCTCACGAAGCCGCCCGTGGGCAGGGTGACGCCGACGCCGGCGGCCGGGTCGCCGGACCACACGGCCACTCGGACCGGGCCGCCTGCCCTGCCGTACGCCGTCCCCGGGTAGAACTGCTGGACGATCTGGTCGAGCGTCGCCCCGGCGCGACCCATGTACAGCGCGCCGTCCTGGGCCATCCCC
>JALYXH010000212.1 GCA_030947185.1 Actinomycetota bacterium
GCCGACCGCTGTTGCGGACCGCTCGGGTGCCGGGCTGGCTGCCGCCGACGGCTCGAGCGCCGGCCGGCCGGCCGGCGTCTCACCGGGCGAGGCTGCCGAGGCGAAGACCTACCCGGACGAGGCGGACCCGAGCGGACAGGGAGGCCGGCACGGTGCCGGCCAGCGGGTGCTGACACGCCTGGTCGCCCCCGTCGCCCCCAGGGAGGCGGCAGCGGCAGGCGGCCTGCCCCAGGTGCGCGGGGCGGCGAAGCCGGTCGTCGCCGGAGTCCTCGCCGGTGTTGCCGACGAGTCCCTGCCGGTCGTGGCGCCGGCGACCGACCTCGCGCACCGGCTCCCCTGAGCGGCGCGGCCGGTCCGCTCGGCCGAAGCACTGCCGCTCAGCCGAAGAAGACCTCCGCCTCCTCGTAGCGCCCGGGCGGGACCGTCTTGAGCTGCTCGGTGGCGTCGGTCAGCGGCACGAGCACGATCTCGGTGCCGCGCAGGGCAGTCATCACACCGAAGTGACCCGCCTGCACAGCGTCGATCGCGTGCAGTCCGAAGCGGGTGGCCAGCACCCGGTCGAAGGCGGTCGGCGTGCCGCCGCGCTGGATGTGACCCAGCACCGTGGCCCGGGCCTCCTTGCCGGTCCGGGCCTGGATCTCCTCCTCGAGGCGCGCCCCGATCCCCATCAGCCGCTTGTGGCCGAAAGCGTCCTCGGCCCCCTCCTTGACCGCCATCGTGCCCTCCTTCGGAACGGCACCCTCGGCCACCACCACGATCGGTGAGTACCGCGTCTTGAACCGGTGCTCGATGTGGCGGCACACGTCGTCGATGTCGAAGGGCCGCTCGGGAATGAGGATGACGTTCGCGCCCCCCGCCAGGCCGCAGTGCAGGGCGATCCAGCCGGCGTGGCGGCCCATCACCTCGACGATCAGCACGCGGTGGTGGCTCTCCGCCGTCGTGTGCAGCCGGTCGATCGCCTCCATCGCGATGTTGACCGCGGTGTCGAAGCCGAACGTGTAGTCGGTGGCACTCAGGTCGTTGTCGATCGTCTTCGGTACGCCGACCACGTGCACGCCCTGCTCGGCCAGCTTGGTGGCCACGCCCAGGGTGTCCTCGCCGCCGATGGCGATGAGGGCGTCGAGCCGAAGCTCGGCGAGCCCCTCGGTGATCTTCTCGACCCCGCCGTCGATCTTGAACGGGTTGGTCCGCGAGGAGCCGAGGATCGTGCCGCCACGGGGCAGGATGCCCCGGACATCCTCTACGGTCAGCTCGGTCCAGTCGCCCTCGATCGGCCCGCGCCAGCCGTCCCGGAAACCTACGAAGGCATGGCCGTAGGTCTGCACGCCCTTGCGCACCACGGCGCGGATCACCGCGTTCAACCCGGGGCAGTCACCCCCACCGGTCAGTACGCCGACCCGCATGCCGCCCTCCTCGTCGCCGACGGGCAGCGTAGTGCCCGCCGGACCCGGCCTTCGCTAGCCTGCCGGCCATGAGCGTGCTAGCGATCGACGCGGGGACGACCGGCGTCACCGCCCTGGTGGTGACCGAGGACGGCCGCGTCGGTGCCCGCGGCTACGCCGAGTTCCCCCAGCACTTCCCGCGGCCCGGCTGGGTCGAGCACGACCCGGACGAGATCTGGTCGGCCACCCTGACCGCTTGCGGACAGGCGCTGGAGTCGGCGTCCGAGCGACCGGTCGCGGTCGGCATCACCGACCAGCGCGAGACCGCGGTGCTCTGGGACAGGACCAGCCTGGCCGCTCCCCGCCCCGCCATCGTCTGGCAGGACCGGCGTACGACGGAGATCTGCCAGCGGCTTCGCGACGACGGCGCCGAGGACCGGGTGCGCCAGCTCACCGGCCTGCGGCTGGACCCCTACTTCACCGGCACCAAGCTCGCCTGGCTGGCCGAGCACGAGCCGGACACCTGGTCCGGGGTCGTCGACGGCTCGCTTCTGGTCGGGACCGTGGACTCCTACCTGGTGGCGCGCCTCACCGGCGGTGCCCGGCATGTCACCGACCCCTCCAACGCCAGCCGCACCCTGCTCTACGACCTCGCGGCCCGCGACTGGTCGGACGAGCTGTGCGACCTGTTCGACGTCCCGCGCTCGGCACTGCCGGAGCTGGTGCCGTCCTCGGGCGAGGTGGCCCGCACGAATCCGGACGCCTTCCTCGGCCTCGACCTCCCCATCGCCGGCATCGCCGGCGACCAGCAGGCGGCGCTGTTCGGGCAGGCGCGGTACGACGTGGGCGCGTCGAAGTGCACCTACGGCACCGGCTCGTTCGTCCTGCTCAACACCGGCAACGAGATCGTCCGGTCGCAGGCCGGCCTGCTCAGCACGGTCGCCTGGCAGCTCGGCGAGGAGGTGACCTACGCCCTCGAAGGAGCGATCTTCGTGACGGGCGCCAGCGTGCAGTGGCTCCGCGACGGGCTGGGACTGATCGACTCCGCCGCCGAGGTCGAGACGCTGGCCGGCGAGGTCGAGGACTCCGGCGGCGTGGTCTTCGTGCCGGCGCTGACCGGGCTCGGGGCCCCCGACTGGGACCCGTCGGCCCGGGGCGCGATCCTCGGTATCACCCGCGGCACGACGAGGGCGCACCTGGCGCGGGCGACGCTGGAGGCGATCGCCTACGAGGTCCGCGACGTGGTCGACGTGATGACCGAAGCGGCCGGCCTCGAGGTGCCGGTGCTGTCGGTCGACGGTGGTGCAGCAGCCAACGACCTGCTGTGCCGGCTGCAGGCCGACCAGCTGGGCGTGCCCGTCGAGCGGCCGGAGATCCTGGAGACGACCGGGCTCGGAGCTGCCTTCCTGGCCGGGCTGGGGGTCGGCGTGTGGTCGCACACCGACGAGCTGGCCGACACCTGGCGGCTGGACCGGCGCTTCGAGCCGACGGCCGGCGTACGCGAGGGCGATGGGCACCGGCGGTGGCGTGAAGCGGTGCAGCGGTCCAAGGGCTGGGCAGTGCAGGAGTAACGGCCGGTGGCTTCGATCGAGGTCCGCCGGGACGGTCAGCTGGCCCGGCGCTGCCCGCTCTGCTCGCGCCGGCGGGGCGGGTCGGCGGAGACCATCGCCTCCGATGCGGCCACCCGGGCCTCCTCGATGTCAGCCTTGGCCTTGGTGGCGTACTGGTCGACGTACTCCTGGCCGGAGAGCTCCATCAGCTCGTACATGATCTCGTCGGTGATCGACCGCAGCACGAACCGGTCCCCCTCCATCCCCTCGTAGCGGGAGAAGTCCAGCGGCTTGCCGATCCGGACGCCGACCTTCATGACCTTCGGGACCACCTGTCCGGGTGGCTGGATCTCGAAGGTGTTGATCATGGCTACCGGCAGGACCGGTACGCCGGCCTCCAGGGCCATCCGGGCCACGCCGGTCTTGCCGCGATACAGCCGGCCGTCGGGCGAGCGGGTCCCCTCGGGGTAGATGCCGAGCAGCTTGCCCTCGCTCAGCACACGCAGGCCGGTGCGCAGGGCCGCCTCGCTCGCACGGCCGCCGCTCCGGTCGACCGGGAGCTGCCCGACGCCCCGGAAGAACATGGCCTTGGCCCGGCCCTTGGGGCTGCGCCCGGTGAAGTAGTCGCTCTTGGCCAAAAAGGTGATCCGACGGGGGACGACCAGCGGCAGGAAGATCGAGTCGAGGAACGACAGGTGGTTGGAGGCGAGGATCACCGGACCCTCGTCCGGGATGTGCTCGAGCCCCTCGACGGAGGGCCGGAAGAGCAGGCGCAGCACCGGAGTCAAGATCGCCTTGACCACCCAGTACAGCACCTGACCTCCTCCTGCTCAGTTGCTCGAACCCTACGGACTGCCCCCGGCGTACACAACGTCGCGGTCGGCCGGACGTGGGACGATGACCGCCGGCCGGAGGGGCCGACCACCGACTCGCTAGGAGCACAGCGTGCCGATCCTGCCGGGTGCCGAACCTTTCACCCACGACGGCGGTCCCGTCGGCGTACTGCTCTGCCACGGCTTCACCGGGACGCCGCAGAGCATGCGCCCCTGGGGGGAGCACCTGGCCGCGGCCGCCCTGACGGTCAGCTGCCCGCGGCTCCCTGGCCACGGCACCCGCTGGCAGGACATGAACGTCACCCGGTGGGAGGACTGGTACGGCGAGGTGGAGCGCGGCCTGGACTCCCTGCGCGGCCGGTGCGAGTCGGTCTTCGTCATGGGCCTGTCGATGGGCGGCACGCTGGCGCTGCGCCTGGGCGAGCAGCGGGGCGCCGACGTGAGCGGCCTGGTGCTGGTGAACGCCTCGCTGGCAACCGAGGACAAGCGGGCCAAGCTGCTCCCCCTGCTATCCCGGGTCGTGCCGTCCTTCCCGCCGATCGGCAACGACATCAAGAAGCCCGGCGTCACCGAGCTGGCCTACGACCGGCTGCCGCTGAAGGCTGCGGCGTCGCTGCAGAAGCTGTGGGCGCTCACTCGCTCCGAGCTCAGCCGGGTCACCCAGCCGCTGCTGGTCTTCCGCAGCCGGGAGGACCACGTGGTGGAGCCGGTCAGCGGCCGGTTGCTGCTCGACGGCGTGAGCTCGACCGAGGTCGAGGAGCGCATCCTCGACGACAGCTACCACGTGGCCACCCTCGACAACGACGCGCCGCAGATCTTCGCGGGCAGCCTTGAGTTCGTCAGGCAGCACTCGGCCTCGGTGGCATCGGGCGGCGGCTGAGACCGTGGACGGACCAGAGCTCGGCAGCTCGCGCCGGTCCAACGGGCTGCGCGCCCCGGCGTACGCCCCGCTGGCCGACATCGACCCGCAGGCCACCGAGGTGGTCCTTCGGGCGCTGGCCCGGGCCGGCATCGGGGCGTACGCCGAGCCGGCGCCGGGCCAGGTCGGCGGCTACCTGGAGGTCCGGCTGCCCGACCGGCCCACCGACCGGCTGTGGGCGGACCCGTCGAAGCGTGGGGTCGCACGGGAGATCGTCGACCGGGAGCTGGCCACGCTGGCCGCGTCCCTGGCCGCCGAGCCGGCGACCGACCCGGACGCCGCGTGGAAGCAGATCGTCGCCGGGTTCGACCGGCCCACGACCTCGCCGGTACCGCCGTGGCCTGTCAGCGAGGACGCCGGCCCCGGCCGTACCCCGCCCACTCGCCCTCGCGTGGTTCCGGAGCCGGTCGTGGTGCCGGTCGAGCGAGCCGATGAGGACGACGAGCACTACGAGCCGCCCGCACCGCCGCCGGTGCCACGTCCGCACCGCTACACGGCCTTGTCCGGGCTGGCGATCCTGGCCGGACTGCTCCTCGTCCTGCGCCCCGACCTGCTGGTCGAGCTCGACGGGTCGGCAGCGGTGGGGCTCGGCGTGCTGTCGATCGTGGTCGGCGCGGGTGCCCTGGTCTGGCGGATGCGCGATGCTCCCCCGGCCGACTCCGGGCCCGACGACGGCGCTGTCGTCTAGGCGGAAGGACCCCGTGCACAGCGAGACAGTCGAGATCACCGGTCACCTGATGGACACCGGCCGGCTCGCCGTCGTCCTCGACGACGTGCTGGAGTACGGCGGCGACTACGTCATCGAGCAGTTCGACGTCGGGCGCAGCCACGACGACGAGTCGCACGCCCGCATCGTGGTCCGGGCCGACAGCGACGAGGTGCTGCAGCGGCTGCTCATGCGACTGCAGACCCACGGCGTCAACCAGGTCGACCCGGGTGAGGCTGCCGTTCGCGCGGCCGACCGCGACGGTGTCTTCCCCGACGACTTCTACTCCACGACCAACCTCGAGACGCTGGTCCGGCTCGGCAGCTCCTGGGTGCCGGTCGAGCAGCCGGAGATGGACTGCGGGCTGCTGGTGCGCGACGGGCGGGTGCGCACGGTGCCGGTCAGCGACGTGCGGGCCGGCGACGACATCGTCTGCGGCGCCGGCGGAATCCGCGTGGTGCTGCCGGTCCGGGAGCACTCTGCCAACGCCGAGGACTCCTTCGGCTTCATGTCCTCCTCGGTGTCCAGCGAGAAGCCGCAGGCGCTGCTCGTGCGCCAGATCGCGCGCCGGATGCGCGAGGTGAAGGGCGACGGCGGCCGGATCCTGTGGGTGGCCGGTCCGGCGGTCGTCCACACCGGCGCGTGTCCCGCGATGGTCGCGCTGGTCGAGGCCGGCTTCGTCGACGTGCTCTTCGCCGGCAACGCCCTGGCGACCCACGACATCGAGGCAGCGCTCTACGGCACGTCGCTGGGCGTCGACCTGGCCATGGGCAAGGGGGTCGAGCACGGCCACGAGCACCACATCCGAGCCATCAACACGATCCGGCGGGCCGGCTCGATCGCGGCCGCCGTGGAGACCGGCGTGCTGACGAGCGGGGTGATGCACGCGGTGGTGCGCAAGGGCTCGGCGTACGTCCTGGTGGGATCGGTCCGGGACGACGGGCCGCTGCCCGACGTCCACACCGACGTCATCGAGGGTCAGCGCGCGATGCGGGCCCAGCTGCGCGGCGTCGGTTTCGCGATCATGGTGGCCACGATGCTGCACTCGATAGCGACGGGCAACATCCTCCCGGCCTCGGTACCGCTGGTCTGCGTCGACATCAACCCGGCGACCGTCACCAAGCTGGCCGACCGCGGCAGCGCCCAGGCGGTCGGGATCGTCACCGACATCGGACTGTTCCTCGAACAGCTCGCCAGGGACCTGGTCCCCTCCTACGGCGGGTCGGATCGGTCTGCGGAGGGCCGCTCCTAGCCGGTCGTTCGCGCACTGATCACGGCGGAGGTCCGGAAGAGCGCACCACCGCGAGCACCGGAAGGTGGTCGCTGGCCCGCTCCACGCCGGCAGTGCGGATGACCTCGCAGGAGACCACCTCGAGTCGGCGGTCCACGAAGACGCCGTCGATCCGTCGCTGCGGCGCCCTCGCGCTGTAGGTGGCACCCGGCCCTCTCGGCGCGGTGGCGTAGGCGTCCTGCAGGCGGACGCCCAGCGCGGCCCAGGCCGGCTCGCCGGGCTCCTCGTTGACGTCGCCGGCGAGGACGACCGGTGCGGTCAGCTGGTCCAGCCGGTCGAGGACCTCGGCGGCGTGCCGGAGCCTCTCCGCGGCGTCCAGGTCGAGATGCATGCTGGCCACGCCGAGCCGGACGCCGGCAACCTCGAGCACGGCCGTCGCCAGCCCGCGCTGGTGCAGCCCTGGCCGCTTGGACAGGAGCACGTCTCGACTGCTCACCACCCGCGCGCCCATCCGGGCCAGCAGCAGCATCGCCCCGGCCGGGCGCCCACCCGTGACCAGCACCAGCCCGCTCTCCCGGGCCAGCCAGGCGCACCGGGAGCGCCAGCGCAGTAAGCGCGGCGCCTCCTGGATGCAGACGACGTCCGGCCGGGCGGCACGGATCACCGCCGCCACCGCCGGCCCGTCGTCGCGCAGCGACCGCACGTTGTAGGACAGCAGCCGAACGTCGCCCATGAGGACCCGCGCTACTCCGGGGCCCGGGCCAGGTCAGCGGCGCCGACTAGGCCCGCGTCGGGCCCGAGCTCGGCTGCCCGGATCTCGGCCACCGGCCGGTGCCCGTGCGCCGTGAGTGCCTCGGCGTACGCCGACCTGGCCGGTCCGAGCAGCAGGTCGCCCGCCGCGATGACCCCACCGCCGACGACGAAGCGCCCCGGGTCCAGCACGGCGGCCAGGTCGGCGAGGCCCTGGCCGAGCCACCGGCCGACGGTGGTGAAGCACTCGACGGCGGCCGGGTCGCCCTCCTTGGCCGCCTTGGTCACCTCGGCACCGTCGATCCCGTCGGGCCGGCCGCCGCCGAGCTCGAGCAGGCGC
>JALYXH010000224.1 GCA_030947185.1 Actinomycetota bacterium
GTCGTACGCCGACCCCGCGCCGACGGGGACCGCCGCCGCGGACTGGGCAGCGTCGGCCGGCCACCCCTGGGGTCCGGCGTCGCCGGCCTGCGCGCCGCTGGCGCCGAGACCCACGGCACCGCCGATAGCCAGCGCGCCGATCCCGACCACCGCCTGCCCGGCTACCGCGCTGCTGGAGGCGGGGGAGACCAGCGGCACCTGTGCCAGCCAGGACAGCGGTCCCATGGCCCAGCGCAGCCGGGGCGTCGACACCTGGAGCAGGGCCCGCACGGCCGCCGGGTCGAACTGGGAGCCGGCGCACCGGGCCAGCTCCTGCAGGGCTGCTGCCCGGTTCATGGCGCGCTTGTAGGCGCGCGGTGCGGTCATCACCTCGAAGGAGTCCGCCACGGCGACGATGCGAGCGCCCGGGCAGATCGCGGTCCCGGCCAGCCCGCGCGGGTAGCCCAGGCCGTCGTAGCGCTCGTGGTGCTGGTCGATCACCGAGCCCCACTCGCCGAGCCACGGCAGCAGCGGTGCGGCCAGCCGGGCCCCCTCGTCCGGGTGCCGGCGAAGGAGGTCCCACTCGGTCACGCTGGGCTTCCCCGCCTTGTTGAGCAGCGCGGACGGGACGCTGATCTTGCCGATGTCGTGCAGGAGCGAGGCCCACCTCAACCGGTCCCGGTCGGCTTGCGGGAGCCGCATCTCTTCGGCGATGAGATCGGTGAACACCCGTACCCGCTCGGCGTGCCCGTGGGTGCGGCGGTCGTGGCCGTCGAGGGCCGCGACGAGAGCCAGGATGCGCTCGGCTGCCAGGACCGGCTCGCTGCGCAGCGCGGCCAGCTCGGCCCGGCGGACGAGCTCGCCAAGCCGTCGGGTGCTGCCGGCCTGTCGGGCCACGGCGAAGCGGGACGGCGCCCGGCCGGGGAACAGCACGGACATCTGCAGCAGTGCCGCCAGCGGCAGCACCCGCCGCAGGACCCGGTCCGCCGCCACCAGCACCGCGGTGGACAGCGCCAGAAGCACCGACCACCACAGCACGTCGGCGGCCAGGCCGTGCGGGCTCGGGAGCCGGCGGCTGACCGCGGCAGCGGCTGCGACCGCGGTGCCGGGCGGCACGAGAACGACAGCGAGCCGGACCAGCATGGCGGCGACCGGGTGGCCCACCCACCGTTGCGACTGGTCCGGATGCGGCTGCGCGCTGCTCGCGCGGGCCGAGCCGTGCTCGCGCCCGGAGTCGGGCCGGGAACCTGCCATGCTCGCCCCCCACGGACGGTGACGCCTCAGCGTACACACTGTTACCCCGCATGCACGAAAAGTAATCGACGGGAGCCCGGCCACCGGGAGCCCGGCTCACGGGTCCGCCGTTTCCGCCAACTACCCTGATAGCCATGAGCCAACCGGGCGGCGCGGCGTCCCGTGCGACCAGCGCCGGTCAGTCGGGCGACTGGCGTGCGCTGCCCGCCGAGCAGCGGCCGGCCTGGCCGGACCCTGCCGCGCTGGCGGCAGTGACCTCGGAGCTCGCGGGGCTGCCCCCCCTCGTCGTGGCCACCGAATGCGTGGCCCTGCGGGAGCGGCTCGCTGCCGTCGCGGCCGGCGAGGCCTTCCTGCTCCAAGGCGGCGACTGTGCCGAGACCTTCGCCGCGGCCACCACGGAGCAGATCCGGGAGAAGACCAAGACCTTGCTGCAGATGGCCATCGTGCTGACCTACGGCGCGAGCGTCCCCGTGGTCAAGGTCGGCCGGATCGCTGGTCAGTTCGCCAAGCCGCGCTCGAGCGAGACCGAGGTCGTCGACGGCGCGACCCTGCCCTCCTACCGTGGGGACGCGGTGAACGGGTTCGAGCGCACGCTGTCGGCGCGCACCCCCGACCCGCGCCGCATGCTCCGGGCCTACCACTGCTCGGCCGCGACGCTGAACCTTCTGCGCGCCTTCGCGACGGGCGGGTTCGCCGACCTGCGGGCCGTCCACGACTGGAACAAGGACTTCGTCCGGCGCAGCACTGCCGGACTGCGCTACGAGGCGATGGCGGCCGACATCGACCGAGCGCTGGCGTTCATGCGGGCCTGCGGGGTCGACCTGGACACCCTCGACTCAGCGCACTCCGTCGAGCTCTACGCGAGTCACGAGGCGCTCCTGCTCGACTACGAGGGCGCGCTGACCCGTCGCGACGAGAGCACCGGCGCCGTCTTCGACCTGGCGGCGCACATGGTCTGGGTGGGGGAGCGCACCCGGTCGCTGAGCGGCGCCCACATCGGCTTCGCCGCCGGGATCGGCAACCCGGTGGGTCTCAAGCTAGGCCCTCGTGCGACCCCCGCGGAGGCGGTCGCGCTGGTCGAGCGGCTGGACCCGGACCGGACTCCCGGCCGCCTGACCTTGATCACTCGACTCGGAGCCGGCCGGGTCCGTGAGCTCCTGCCGCCGCTGGTCTCGGCGGTGACGGCAGCCGGCCACACCGTCGTCTGGGCCTGCGACCCGATGCACGGCAACACCGTCGAGTCCGCGAGCGGTTACAAGACGCGTCACTTCGACGACGTCCTGGCCGAGGTGCGGGGGTTCTTCGCGGTGCACCGGGAGCTCGGCACCTACCCCGGCGGCCTGCACATCGAGCTGACCGGCGAGGACGTCACCGAGTGTCTCGGCGGCGGCGAGGACATCGCCGATGCGGACCTGGCCGGCCGGTACGAGACGGCCTGCGACCCGCGGCTGAACACCGGCCAGGCCCTGGAGTTGGCATTCCTGGTCGCGGAGATGCTGCAGGCGCGGGCGCGATGAGCGTGCTGGTCGACCTGCGCAGCGACACCCTGACCAAGCCCTCGGCGGGGATGCTCGCGGCGATGAGCGCCCTGACGCCCGCCGACGTCGGCGACGACGTCTACGGCGAGGACCCCACCGTCAACGCCCTCGAGGCCCGGGTGGCTGCCCTGTTCGGCCACGAGGCGGCGCTGTTCGTGCCCAGCGGGACCATGGGCAACCAGCTCTGCCTTCGGCTGCTGGTGCCGCCGGCCGAGGAGCTGATCTGCGACGCGGATGCGCACATCGTCACCTACGAGGGTGGTGGGGCGGCGCAGCACGGCGCCATCCAGACCCGCACGCTGGTGGCTCCGCGCGGGCTGCTGGACCCGGCGGCCGTCGCTGCTCAGCTCCGCCCGGCGGGATTCGGGACCGTTCCCACGCGGGCCGTGGCCGTCGAGCAGACCCACAACCGGGGCGGCGGTGCGGTCTACCCGCTGGCGACCCTCGTCGCGCTGCGTGCCGCCGTCGATGCGGCCGGGGTGGCGCTGCACTGCGACGGTGCCCGCATCTGGAACGCGGCAGTCGCCTCGGGTACACCGCTCTCGACGTACGGCGGGCTGTTCGACACGCTCTCCGTCTGCCTGTCCAAGGGTCTGGGCGCACCGGTCGGGTCGCTGGTGGTGGGCTCCGCAGCGCTGGTGGCCGAGGCCCGGGTGCTGCGCCGCCGGCTCGGTGGAGGCATGCGGCAGGCGGGCGTGCTGGCGGCCGCCGGCGCCTACGCGCTGGCGCGCAACCTCGACCGGCTGGCCGAGGACCACGCCCGGGCCGCCCGGCTAGCCGGCATGCTCGCCGACGCCGCCGCGCACGTCGTGGACCCCGCGCACGTGCAGACCAACATCGTCCCGCTGGACCTGACCTCGACCGGCTGTACGGCAATCGAGCTGGCCGCCCGGACGAGGGCCGAGGGAGTCCTGATCTCGGTGGTCGGCCCGGACCGGGCTCGGCTGGTGACCCACCTCGACGTGGACGACGCCGGCATCGAGCGGGCCGGCGACGTCGTCTGCCGGGCCCTCACCGCCTGGCCGTGAGCTCCTTGCCCAGCAGGGGCGGGAGCGCCCGGCTGGCCTGAGCGAGCGCGTCCAGGTCCTTGCCGATCAGCGCCTGTGGGCCGTCGCAGAGCGCCGTCTCCGGGGTGGGGTGCACATCGACCATCACCGCGTCGGCGCCGGCCGCGATGGCGGCCCGCGCGAGCGGGACGACCATGTCGCGCCGACCGACCGCATGGGAGGGGTCCACCATGACGGGCAGGTGCGACATCGCGTGCAGCATCGGCACCGCCGAGATGTCCAGGGTGTTCCGGGTGGCCGTCTCGAACGTCCGGATCCCGCGCTCGCACAGGACGATGTCGAGGTTGCCGCGCTGCGCGATGTACTCCGCCGCCATCAGCCACTCCTCCAGCGTCGCCTGCAGGCCCCGCTTGAGCATGACCGGCTTCGCGCACGCGCCGACCGCCTGCAACAGCGCGAAGTTCTGCATGTTGCGGGTGCCGACCTGCAGCATGTCGGCGTAGGAGGCCACCAGCTCGACGTCGTGGGCGTCGACGACCTCGGTGACGATCGGCATGCCCAGCTCCTCGCGGACCTCGGCGAGAATCTGCAGGCCTCGCTCGCCCAGCCCCTGGAAGGCGTACGGCGAGGTTCGCGGCTTGTAGGCACCGCCACGCAGCAGGGCTGCCCCGGCGTCCTTGGCCATCCGCGCGGCGGCCAGCGTCTGCTCAGGCGTCTCCACGGCGCACGGCCCGGCGATCAGCGTGAAGGTGTCCGGCCCGATCGGTACGCCGGCCACCTCGACCGTGGACGTCCGCGGGTGGTTCTCCCGAGAGACCAGCTTGTAGGGGACCGAGATCCGGATGACGTCGCTGACACCGGGCAGGCCCTGCAGGTTGAGCGTCTCGAAGTGCGAGACGTCGCCTACCAGCCCGACGATGGTGCGGCTGACGCCCCGGCTGACGAAGGCCGACCCGCCCGCGGTCTCCACGGCGCTCACGACGGCGTCGATGTCGGTCGGTGCGGCGTCCGGTCGCATGACGACGACCACGGCGTTCCTCCTCGGACAGTGGGCCCCACCCACAGCAAAGCCCCGGGCAGGAGCCCGGGGCTGATGGTGTCGAGCGGGTGCTAGCCGGCCGGTGTTCCCGGCACGTGTCGCCCCGCCCGAGCAGCCTCGGGCGGAGTGGCATAAAACTCCGGGCTGACCGGAGCGGGGGCGACTGGCACCCGGCCACGGTAACGCATGCGCGTCTCAGCCGGGGCGGGTTGGGTGGACGAGCCACAGCGACACGGTGGCCGGGTCCATCGTGCGGCTCACCGCGCCCAGCAGCTCCCGCGCGATGACGTCCGGGTCCACGGCGAGCCGGAGCCGGCTGCGGAGGGTCTCCACCGTGCGCTCCGCGTCGTACCTGGCCCGGTTGAACCGCCGGTCGACCAGGCCCTGGACCCGGCGCCGCAACGGGTGGAACAGCGCCGCTGCCGCGAGGGTGGCGACGGCCACGGCATAGGAGGAGGAGAACGGGAGCGCGCGGGTGGTGAGGGTGACCAGCCCGGTGTACACGCCGACGAGCAGGCCGGTCAGCACGCCGTAGCTGACCGTCCGGCTGACCAGGCGGTCCAGGTCGTAGAGCCGGTGCCGGAGGATGGCCACCCCGACCGCGATGGGCAACAGCGGGACGAAGGCGTCGAAGGCCAGCACCGGCTCGATGCCCACCGGCAAGATGGCCAGGACGGCAAAGGCCACCGCTGAGATCCCTGCGGTGAACGCGAACCACTTGAGCTGGAGCCGCTCCGGGCCGCGTGAGCGCCGGAACCGCAGTACGACGGCGGCGCCGGCGAGCAGGAAGCCCAGCAGCTGCACCGGTTCGAGCGCCGCATGAGTCGAGGAGGCCACCCGGTCGGGGATCAGCCGGACCGGGTCCACCAGGGCCGGGTAGTTGCGGCTGAACAGCCCGTCGCCGAGGGCACTGACCAGCACGTCGGCTGCGATGACGGCCAGCAGCAGGCCAACGGCCGGACGCCATCGTCGCGACGGCAACCGGCCGTCCGGGAAGCACACGATGGCCAGCACCAGCAGGGCAGACACCAGTGCGATGGGCCAGGTCCCGAACCACGCGGCCCAGGGCGACTTCGCGGCGGCCGCATAGGTCTGCGCGCAGTAGAGCTCGGCATTGACGACGGCGAGGCCGCCGAACAGCCAGCCGACGGCGTTGCCCGGGCGCCGGAACGTCAGCACCAGTCCCACCGCCCAGAACGCGACGGTGACCGGCAGGAGGGCGAGGTCGACGCTCGAGTGACCGCCGACAGCCCCGGCGAGCAGCAACACGGCAACCGTGACGCCCCAGGCGACGCGGGCCACTGCCACGGTCATGCCGGTGGGCACCTTCCGCCAGGAGGTCGGCCGAGAGCTCGAAACCGCACGAGTCTGCTGCAGCCGCGCGACGACAACGTTACGGCGGACGGGTCGCGGCCGGCCGGCTTTTGTCGTACCCGGGATGGACGGTGGATGCGGGCGGCCCGGGCGGGCAGGATCGGGCCGGACACCGACGCCGGCCAGGAGGCCCGTTCTCATGACGACCGACCCCACACCCGCTGCCCGGCCGCGGATCCCCCGGGACAAGGGCGACGACTACACGCCGGAGGCAGCTGCCAAACGCCGCGAGTTCGTCCGCGAGCAGACCGGCGCCGGCCTGGAGCACGTCTCGCAGTTCTCCTTCGATCCCAAGGTGCTCCCGGGCAACGTGGAGAACTTCATCGGCGTGGCCCAGGTCCCGATCGGCCTGGCCGGGCCCCTGCGGATCAACGGCGAGCACGCCCGGGGTGACTTCTTCGTCCCGCTCGCGACCACGGAGGGGACCCTGGTCGCCAGCTACAACCGCGGGATGCGTCTGCTCAGTGAGTGCGGCGGGGTGAAGACGACAGTCGTCGACGACTCGATGCAGCGCGCGCCGGTCTTCATCTTCGACGACGCGCTGCAGGCCCGCGAGTTCGGCAGCTGGGTCGAGGAGCACACCGACGAGCTCAGGGAAGTGGCGGAGGCGACGACCCGCTCGGGCAAGCTGACCTACATCGGGCAGTACCAGGTCGGCTGTCTGCGCTACCTGCGGGTCAACTACACGACAGGTGACGCCGCCGGCCAGAACATGACCGGGAAGGCGACGCTGGCGGCGTGCGAGTGGGCCAAGGCCAACTACCCGGGCGGCGCCGACTACATGCTCTCCGGCGCCATCGACACCGACAAGAAGCACTCGCAGATCAACATGCTGCTCACCCGCGGCAAGCGGGTGGTGGCCGAGGGCGTGATCAAGAACGACATCCTCGAGAAGATGATGGGCATCGACACCAAGACGGTGTTCGAGTACCGCCAGATCGGCATGATCGGCGGCTTCATGGCCGGCTCGGCGTACAACGGGGCGCATGCGGCCAACGCGCTGACAGCGATCTTCATCGCGACGGGCCAGGACGTCGCCAACATCTCCGAGTCGCACGCCGGACTCACCTACACCCAGCTGCGCGACAACGGCGACTACTACTGGTCGGTCACCCTCACCAGCCTGATCGTCGCGACGTACGGCGGCGGGACCGGACTGCCGACCCAGCGCGAGTGTCTCGAGCTGATGGACTGCTACGGCGCGGGCAAGGTGGCCAAGTTGGCCGAGATCTGTGCAGCGACAGTGCTGGCCGGCGACGTCTCGTTGACCTCAGCCATCCTGGCCGGTGACTGGGTGACCAGCCACGACGCGCTCGGGCGCAACCGGTGACGCCGGCGGCGCGAGCCGGGTCAGTGTCCGGGTCGAGCGGGGGAGCAGACCCAGCACTGCGCTGACCATGCCGAGCAGCCCACCGACGACGAGGACACGCACGTCCCCGACGACGGCGGCGAGCGGCCCGGCCAGCAGGTAGCCGATCGGCAGCAGCAGCAGAGAGCCCAGCCAGTCCCAGGCGGACACCCGCGACAGCAGGTGGGCCGGGATCCGCTGGGCCAGCGCGGTCTCCCACCACACGGCGAACAGCCCGATGCCCACGCCGGCGGCGGCCATGGCCGGGTAGAGCACCCCCAGCGGCGGGCCCACCGCGTAGAGGGCGACCGCCCCGGACCAGGGGATGGCGCCGATCATGCCGGCGAGCATCGGCCGGCGCGGACGCCAGCGCGAGCCGAGGACGGCGCCGGTGACCGTGCCCGCACCCCAGGCCGCGTTGGTGATCCCGAAGACCGCGTCCGAGCCGTAGACCTCGGTGGCCACCGCGGCCCCGAGGACGAAGAACGGCGCCAGGGCCAGCAGGATCGAGGCCGAGAAGGCGGCGATGGTGCCCCAGACCCAGGACCGCTCCCGTACCGCCGACCAGCCCTGCCGGAGCTCGACGAGCATCGTGCCGGCCACGCCGGGCGCGCCGCGGGTGCGGGCCCGGACGCGGGTCAGCAGCAGCGCCGAGACGACGAACGTGAGCGCATCCAGGCCGAAGGCGGTGGCACCGCCCACCCCCAGCACGAGCGCGGTGGCCAGCGCGGGACTGGCGAAGGCCGCGAGCTCCCGGCTGACCCCGCCCAGTGCCTGGGCCGACTGGATCTCGCTCTCCGGAACCGTCTGCGGGACCAGCCCGGTGTACGCCGGGCGGAAGAACGCCTCGGCGGTTCCGTAGAGGACACCGATGACCACCATGTGCCAGATGCGCAGCACATTGGTGGCGATCAGGACGGCGAGCACGGCGTGCAGCGTCGCCCGTACGGCATCGGTGACGATCATGACCGTCTGCCGGGGCAGCCGGTCGGCCACCACCCCGCCCACGAGCACGAACAGCACCAACGGCCCGGCGTACGCCGTCAACACGATGCCCACGTCACCCGGCCGGCCGGTCAGCCGGGTGACGAACAGCCCGATCGCCACCAGCACGAGCTCGTCACCGATGACACTGGCCGACTGGCCGAGCCAGAGCAGCCGGAAGTCGCGCGAGCGCAGAGCGGAGAGCACCCCTGCGACGCTAGCCGCCCTGTCACCTGCAATACGGCCCTCAGAACTCCAGCCGCTCCACGGCTCCCTCTGCACCGGCGCGCGGCCCGACCTCTGCGACCAGCATCGCCGCGAGAACCAGCACGCCGCCCAGCGGTGTCCGCCAGCCGAGTCGCTCGCCGCCGACGGCCACCGCGAACAGGCCGGCGAAGACCGGCTCCATCGTCATCACCACGGCCGCCCGCGTCGGCGCGAGGTGGGCCTGTGCCCAGGTCTGGACGAGGTAGGCCAGGGCGGTGGCGGCCAGCGCGGTGAGCAGCAGCGCGCCCCAGACCCCGGCGTCGGGTGGCAGCCGTAAGCCACGAGGCACCGTCAGGCCGAGGTAGATCACGGCCACCGTCCCGAGCTGGACCACGGCCAGCCCGAGTGTGTCCCCGGCGCTCGCCCAGCGGCCAAGGCCGACGATGTGCAGCGCGAAGGCGATGGCACACAGCAGGGTGAGCAGCTCGCCGGCCCCGATCGCCAGCCCGTGCAGCGACAGCAGGCCGAGCCCGACGGCGGCGAGGGCCACCGCCGCCCAGGCCGCTTTCGAGGGTGGACGGCGCAGCAGGACCGCCGCGCCCAGCGGCGTCAGGACGACGTACAGCCCCGTGATGAAGCCGGACACGGCAGCGCCGGTGGACCTCAGCCCGTAGGTCTGGAACAGGAAGCCGGCGGCGAGGGCCAGGCCGAGCAGTACGCCGGCCCGGCGGCCATCCCGGCCGAGCTGCAGGACGGCGCGCGGGCGCAGCGCCAGCATGGCCAGGGCCGCCAGTGCGAAGCGCCATGCCAGGAAGTCCAGCACCGGGAGCCGGCCGGTCGCTGCCTTCACGACCACGAACGTCGACCCCCAGACAGCGGCCACGACCAGCAGGGCGACGGTCGGTAGCAGCGCGGGGGAGCGGTCCTTCGAGCCCGCCCTCATGTGTCCCGTAGCGCTCTGAGCAGCCGCAGGTCATCGGCCTGCTGCTCGGCGCTCCCCGGGGTCTCGATGACGACGGGTACGCCGCGGGTGGCGGGATGCCGGAACAGCTCGGCGAAGGAGTCGGCGCCGATGGAGCCGGCGCCGATGCGGGCGTGGCGGTCGCGACCGGAGCCGAGCGGGTCCCTCGAGTCGTTGGCGTGGACCAGGCCGAGCCGGCCGCGACCCACAGCCCGGACGAGCGCGGTCAGGGCGGTCCGGACGCCGCCCGGGCTGGCCAGGTCGTGCCCGGCGGCGTGCAGGTGGCAGGTGTCGAGGCAGACCCCGAGCCGGGGATGGTCCTCCAGCGCGGCGAAGTAGGGCTCGAGGTCGCCGATGGCGGCAGCAAGAGCCGCTGGTCCGCCGGCCGTCGGCTCGACCAGCAGTGCCGGGCCGTCGGCCGGCATCTCGTCCAGCAGGGGGAGCAGGTGCTCGCGCAGCTGCCCGAGCGCATGGTCCCGGGCACCGGCCGCCACGGCGGAGCCCGCATGCACGACCACGCCGGCGGCACCCAGCCGCTTCCCGCGGGCGAGCGAGTGCCGCAGCGACGCGACCGACTTGACCAGTGTCGCCTCGGTCGGTGAGCCGATGTTGACGAGGTACGGCGCGTGGACGAACACGGGCCAGCCGCGGTCTGCGCAGGTGGCCCGGAAGGTCTCGTCCTCGGCGGGGTCGCCGGCTGCCAGCGCCCACCCCCGCGGGTTGCCCGCGAAGATCTGCACGGCCTCGGCGCTGACCTGCTCGAGGTAGGGCAGGCCGGCCCGCACCAGTCCGCCGGCGACGAGGACATGCGCCCCCAGCGGAGAGGGCTTACGCGGCGGCACGACTCAGACGATAGGAGCGCCCGAGCTCAGAAGACGAACAGGGTGACCGTGCTGCCCCGCTTGACGACCTTGGCCCGGCCCGGGTCCTGCCGTAGGACCGACCCGGGGCCGTCGGGCAGCAGGGTCACCAGCCGGGCCTGCAGCCCGGCCGCCTGGAGCATCCCGGTGGCCTCGGCGACGCTCTTGCCGGTCACGTCAGGGACTGCCACGACGTCCGGGCCCTTGGACACGGTCAGCGCAACGGCTGACCCCTTGTCGACCGTGGTGCCCGGAGGTGGGTTGCTGGCGACGACGGCGCCCTTGGGGACTGCGTCGTCGAAGGCCTCCTGGACGCTGCCCGTCAAGCCGGCCTTCGCCAGCAGCGCCTTCGCCGCCTCGACCGGCTGCTTCGTGACGTCGGGGACCGGTACCGGCTGGACGCCCTTGCTCAGCACCAGGTTGACCCCGGTGTCCGGTCGCAGTGAGGTGCCACCGGCCGGGTCGGTACGGACGACCAGCCCGCGGGCGATGGTGTCGTCGTAGGCCTCGGTCGCGGTGCCCCGCCGCAGGTGCAGGTCGCGCAGCGCCTGGCCGGCCTCGTCCGGCGTTCGGCCGGCGAGGTCGGGAACGAGGTAGCGCTCGGGTCCTCGGGACAGCGCGACGGTGACGGTGCCGTGCCGGCGTACCGAGCCGCCGGGGCCCGGGCGCTGCCGCAGCACGAGCCCGGGCGCCAGCGTCTCGCTGAAGTCCTTCGGGCCGGCGGGCGCGACGGTGAGGGTCAGACCGGCCTTCGCCAGCCGGGCGGAGGCGGTGCTGCGGTCGAGGTCGAGTACGCCGGGGGCCGAGGTGTAGCGGCCGCTGCCTAGCCACCAGCCACCGACGGCGGCCAGCAGGGCGAGCAGGATCAGGACCAGCCACAGCACCGGCCCGCGGCGGGACCGGCGCGCACGGGAGTCGGGCCCACTCGGCGGGGGCCCACCCGGTTCGGCTCCGGCCGAGGCGGGCAGCGCCGGCTGGGGGGCGGTGGTGTGCGGCCCGGACCGGGCGCCGGACACCGGCAGCCGGGTGATCAGCGTCGGGTGGTCGTCGGCGCTCGTCCGCGGCCCCAGCTCGGTCACCGGCAGACCGAGATCCCGCCTGGTGCGACGAAGCTCGGCGAGAAACGCCCCGGCGTCGGCCGGCCGGGCCGACGGTGCCCGCCGGGTCGCCCGCAGCGCCAGCGCGTCGATGCCAGGGGCGATGCCGGCCACCGCGGCAGAGGGCGCCGGTACGTCTTCGTGCACGTGCCGGTAGGCCACCGACAGCGGGGTCTCTCCGGCGTACGGCGGGGAGCCGGTGAGCATCTCGACGAGCAGGATGCCGGCGGCGTAGACGTCGCTGCGGGTGTCGGCCGGCCCGCCGGAGACCTGCTCGGGGGCGAGGTAGGCGACGGTGCCGATCAGCACGCCGGTGGTCGCGGTCAGGGTCGAGGGCACGACCGCTCTGGCCAGCCCGAAGTCGGCCACCTTGACCCGGCCGTCGTCGGCGAGAAGCACGTTCTCCGGCTTGACGTCGCGGTGGACGAGACCGCTGCGGTGCGCGGCGTCAAGGGCTGCCAGCACCGGCTCCAGCACGCTCAGCGCCAGCGCCGCCCCCAGCCGGCCGCGCTCGCGCAGCAGGTCGCGCAGGGTGCCCCCCTCGACGTACTCCATGACGAGGAAGACCCGTCCCGCGTCCTCGCCCTGGTCGAACACCGCTACCACGTTGGGGTGGGACAGCCGGGCGGCGGCTTTGGCCTCCCGGTGGAAGCGGCCGACGAAGTCCTGGTCGTCGGCGAGCGCCGGATGCATGAGCTTGATCGCCACGGTGCGGTCGAGCCGGACGTCGAGGGCGGTGTAGACGGTGGCCATCCCGCCGCGGGCGATGCGACGCTCGATCCGGTAGCGGCCGTCGAGCAGCTGACCGATCAGCGGGTCAGCCAGCGTCGTGTCCACGGGTAGCCAGTCTAGGTCGGCCTCGTCTGGGCTCCGGGTCGGCGCGCGCACACCGGAGCCGGCCGGCTGAGGCCGTCAGCCGCGGCTCAGCCCGGGAGCCGGACCTCCACCTGACCGTTCGTCACCCTCGTCTGCAGCACCGGCTGCGGCGCGACCGCCGGTCCGTGGACGACCGAGCCGTCGGCGAACCGGAACTCGCTGCCGTGCCAGGGGCAGACGACACACGGGTCGGTGCCACCGGTGAGCTCACCCTCCTCCAGTGGACCGGACAGGTGGCTGCACCGGGCGACCAGGGCCTGCACGAGTGAGCCCCTGCGCAGGAGCACGACGGGGACCTGGCCCAGCTGACGGCCCGCCAGAGCGCCGTCGGGCAGCTCGTCGAGCGCGCCGACAGCGGTCCAGTCGGTCGGACCGACGTCCGGGATGTCGGCGGTGTGGTTGGCGCCCGCCGCGCGCCGGTAGGACAGGTGACCGCCGAGCACGCCGCCGGCCGCGACGGCGCCCAGGCCGGCCAATGCCAGGGCCTTTCCGCGCGCCTTGCGCCGGCGAGCCCGCGCGAGCAGCGAGGCGCCGTAGAGGAGCAGGCCGACGGTGTTGGCGCCGGAGTGGACCAGCCCGGTCCGCTTCTCCGCGGGGTTGAGCTCGGACCAGTCGGTCAGCCCGGCTGCGGCGGCCGGGACGGAGCTGACCAGGCCGGTCGTGATCAGCAAGGTGGTCGCCGGCCCGGTGAACGGGACGAGGTCGAGCATCGAGGCCGAGACGAACGCCCCCACCGGCACCTGGACGAGCACCGGGTGCAGGGGGTGCCCGAGCCAGACCCCGTGCAGCAGGTCGCGCAGTCCCTGCGGCTGGATGACCTTGTGCACGAGGCTGCTGACCACCTTGACCGCGGGGTCGAGCGCCTTGGCGCGCTCGAGGCGGTCGATGGAGTCGAAGGGCTGCATGTCGGTCTCCTGGAGGCGGTCTGGTGCACTTCGGCCTACACCAGCACCGGCCGGGTCAAACGTCGAGGTCCGCGCGCCCGGCCATCGGCGACGAGGGCTGCGCATGGATGCGGCGGGGGATCCGGCCGGCTCGGAAGGCGAGCCGGCCGCCCTCGACGCCGTGCGCCATCGCCGCCGCCATCCGGACCGGTTCCTGCGCCCGCGTCACTGCCGAGGCGACGAGGACGGCGTCGCAGCCGAGCTCCATCGCGAGCGCCGCGTCCGAGGCCGTGCCGATCCCGGCGTCGAGGACGACGGGCACACCGGCCGCCTCGACGATCAGCGCGATGTTGTGCGGGTTGGCTATGCCCAGCCCCGTGCCGATGGGCGAGCCCAGGGGCATCACCGTGGCACAGCCGACGGCCTCCAGCCGGCGGGCCAGCACCGGGTCGTCGGAGGTGTAGGGCAGCACGACGAAGCCGTCGTCGACCAGGCGCTCGGCGGCGTCGAGCAGCTCCACGGGGTCGGGCAGCAGCGTGCGTTCGTCACCGATCACCTCGAGCTTGACCCAGTCGGTCTCCAGCGCCTCACGGGCGAGCCGGGCGGTCAGCACCGCCTCGCCCGCGGTGCAGCAACCAGCCGTGTTGGGGAGGATCCGGAGGCCGAGCCGGCGGATCACGTCGAGCACCGACCCGCTGGTCGCCGGGTCCACCCGGCGCATGGCTACCGTCGTCATCTGGGTGCCCGACGCCGCCAGCGCCTGTTCGAGGACGTCGAGGCTCGAGGCGCCACCGGTACCCATGACCAGGCGGGACGTGAAGGACTCGCCGGCGATGACGAGCGGGTCGTCCATGCTCAGCCGCCCTGCACGGCGGTCAGCACCTCGACCGCGTCACCCGGCGCGAGCTCCACCCGGTCCCACGCACCTCGGGGGACCACCTCACCGTTGACGGCCACCGCCGAGCCCGTCGGCCCGACCCCGAGGCCGGCGACGAGCGACTCGACGCGCGCGCCGGGTCGGACCTCGGTCCGCACGCCGTTCACCGTCACGTCCACCTCAGGCCACCGCCGCCGGTGCGAACCTCGTGGGGACGAACGGGCGCGCGACCTCGGGCAGCACCCCCGTCAGCACGTACGCCGAGATCACGTCGGCGGTCACCGGGGTGAGCAGGATGCCGTTGCGGAAGTGCCCGGTGGCCAGGACAAGTCCGGGCAGCGCCGTCGGCCCCAGCAGCGGCGCGTTGTCCGGCGAGCCCGGGCGCAGCCCGGCGTGCGACTCGACCAGCTCGAGCTCGCCGAGACCGGGCAGCGCGGTACGTGCGTCGCGCAGCAGCTCGTAGACGGCGCCCGCGGTGACCCTGGTGTCGAAGCCCATCTCCTCCACGCTGGCTCCGACCACGATCTCCCCGTCGAGCCGGGGGACGACATAGACATGGCCGCCCGACACCAGGGCACGCACGGCGCGGCTGAGGAAGGGCGCCGTCCCGCTCCTGTCCCGCAGCCGCAGGATCTGTCCTTTCACCGGCCGCACGGGTGGCACCACGTCCGGCGGCAGGCCGGCCACCCCCGCGGACCAGCAGCCGGCGGCCAGCACCACGACCGGCGCGTCCAGCCGCTCGCCACCCGCCAGCCGTACGCCGCTCGCCCGGCCGGCGGTGCACGCGACCTCCTCGACCCGCTCCCGCCGGAGGACCCCGCCTGCCCGCTCGACCGCTGCCAGCAGGGCGGCCGAGAGCCGGCGGTTGTCGATCTGGTGGTCACCGGCCACGAACAGCCCGCCGCGGATCCCCGGCGCCAGCATCGGTTCCAGCACGCGGCATTCACGCCCTGTCAGGACCTCCGTCGCCAGGCCGAGCCCGACCTGGAAGCGGGCCAGCTCCGCGAGGACGGCCCGGTCACCGGTGTCCGCGGCGACGGCCAGCGTGCCGGTCGTGCGGTAGCCGACCGGTATGCCGGTCAGGTCCTCCAGGTCCTCGACGAAGGTGGGGTAGCGCCGGACCGAGTCGAGGTTGAGCGCCAGCAGCGCCTCTTCCCCGAAGGACGCCTCGGTGACCGGCGCGAGCATGCCGGCGGCGGCCCACGAGGCGCCGCGGCCCGGCGCCGGGTCGACGACAGTGACGGCGCTGCCAGCGGCCGCGACGCGCCAGGCGATGGCCAGGCCGAGCACGCCACCGCCGACGACGACGACGTCAGCGGTGCTCTCGGCTTGCGGGGCCGGCATGGCCCTCCCGTCGTCGTTCGGGGAGCTGGACCTCGGCCGGTGCTCCCTGCGCCGGCATTACCCGGGTCAGGTCGGACGGTCGGGGGCTGTCGAGCCCACCCTCTCAGCCTGGTCGCACCAGGCTCCCGTGTGCCGCACCAGCGTAGTCCGGACCCCACCCGTTCGGCTCTGCGATGGCCGGACGGGCAAGCCGAGAACTGCAGGATGACGTTCGGCCGGTGCCTGGCGATCGCCGCAGTCCTGGTGGCGACGACGGCTTCTGCGACGGCACCGGCGGCGAGCGCCGCAGCTCGATCGTCAGCGCTCGCCGTCTCGGCCCGACGGGTGGCGGCCGGCTCGGTCGGCACCCCGGCCGCCGGAGTACCCGCCGGGCTGCCGCTCCGGCTCGGACTGGGCGTCTCCGCGGAGCCGGACGCGAGCGGTCTCTACGGCTGGATGGCCGACTCCGGCGTTGCCTGGGACTACGCCTACACCTATCTGGCCGGTGGAGTGAACACCGGGACGGGCTGGGCGACGTGGAACGCAGCCGGCCAGTACCCGCTGTCCTACGCCCGGGGAGCGGCAGCTCGCCATGCCGTGCCGGTGTTCCCGTACTACCAGCTCCTGCAGAGCGCCGGCCCGTGCGCCACCTGCGACGAGGGTGCCAAGGACCTTGCCCACCTCGACGACCCCGCGACGATGGCCGCCTACTTCGCCGACTTCCGGCTGCTGATGCAGCGGCTCGGCCCCGGCACCTACGACGGGGTCGCCGGCTTCGGCGGCACGGCGGTCGTCCACGTCGACCCCGACCTCTCCGGCTACGCCCAGCAGGCGGTGCTGGACAACGCGCGCTGCAGCGGGCACTGCACCGGCCAGGGCAACGACCCGGCCTTCCTGCATGCGTCGGTGCGGTCGTCCGGGGTCGCCGACGTTGCGGGGTACGCCGACACCTACGCGGGTTACAACGCGGCCCTGCTGCACCTGCGCGACGTCTACGCCCCCAACGTGGTGATGGCCTTCCACGTGAGCAACTGGGCAGCGCTGCAGGACGTCGGGTCGAGCCAGGACCCGGCCCTGGACGCCGCGGCGCTGGGCCGGCAGGTGGGTGCCTTCGCGGCTGCCGCGGGCGTGTCGAGCGTCCCGGCCGGGACCTCGACGTACGACCTGGTGGTCAACGACGTCGCCGACCGCGACGCCGAGTACTACCTGGCGCGCTGGGGTGTCGCCGAGTGGTGGGACCGGCTCAACGTCACGCTGCCGAACTTCACCCGCTGGGAGACCTACCTCGGTGCGATCACGGCTACGACCGGTCGGCGGGCACTGGTCTGGCAGGTGCCGGAGGGCAACCAGTACTTCCGCAGCGTCGACGGCACCGACGGGCACACCGCCGACAACCGCGCCGAGTACTTCTTCGCCCATCCGGACGAGCTGGTCCGGATCGGCGTGATCGGGGTGCTCTACGGCGCGGGCAACGCCGGCAGCACCCGCCACGACGACAACCTCGGCGACGGCGTCACCAACCCGCCGGCCAGGTGCACTGCCGACGGGGTCTCCTCGGGTGTCGTCTGCAACGACCACGTCAGCACGGTCGCCGACGACGACGGCGGCTACCTGCGGATGGCCGGGGCCTCCTACTACCGGGCGCCGCTGTCGCTGACCGCGCCGGGACCGCAGCCGGCGGCCCTGACGCTGGCGGCGTCACCACGGCTGTACGCCGACGCCGCCCGGCCCGTGGCGCTGAGCGCGGCGCTGACGGCGAGTGCGACGGGCGGACCGGTGTCCGGACAGCCGGTCACGTTCGCCGTTCGCCCGGCGGGGTCAGCCGTCTGGACGGCTCTCGGCACGGCGGCGACCGACGGCGCGGGACGCGCCGCCTGGACCGTGGCTAGGCCGCAGGGCGGCGACTACCGCGCGAGCACGTCCGGCAGCGCCGACTGGCAGCCGGCCGGCTCGGGGTTGGTGCCCATCCGCGTCTACCTCGCCAGAGAGCGGTGACGGCCAGGATTTCGTAGGGTTCTCCGATGACCCTGGCCCTTGTCGCCGACCTGCTCGACGCCTCGCTGGCCGCAGCCGTCGAGGACGTCGCCTCCTTCCTGCGCCGGTGCGGCGTCCCGGTGACGTCGAGCGCCGAGCTGCCCGCCACCGGTGGTCCGACGCCGGACGCCGTCATGGTCTTCACCGACCGCCGCCCGGAGGCCGGTGTCGACCGGCAGGTGGGCGACCTGCTTCGTGCCGGCGTACCGCTGCTGCTGGCGGGGCCGACCTTGGACGCCTGGCGCGAGGTGGAGGCAGTGACCGAGGCAGCCGGGCTGCTCCCCGGAGCGACCACGCGGCGACACGAGGTGCGGGTGCGGCCGGGTCCCGATGCCGGCGAGCTGGTCGCCCGGATGGACGGCGACCTCGTCGTCGACGACCGGTGGGTGCTGATGGACAAGGTCGCCGACGACGTCGAGGTGCTGCTCACCGCGAACATGGCCCTGGCGGCCCTTCCGGTGGCGACCCTGCGGCGCAGCGCCGGGACGGTCGGCACGCTGACGGTCGGGTCGGTGCCCGCCACGCTGCGGGACCCGGCGTACCAGCGGCTGGTGCTGCGCTGGCTGCGGGCCGCCACTGGCCGGCGCGATGGCGCGCCGGTGCGGGTGGGGCTGCTCGGGTACGGCGCGATCGGCGCCGAGCACCTGGCCGGCATCACCGGCGTCGACGGGCTGACCCTCGCGGCGGTCTGCGACACCAACCCGCTGCGGCGGGCGGCCGCGCTGGAGGTGGCGCCGGACGCGGCCTCCTTCGCCGACCCCATGGCCCTGGTCGAGGCCGCCGACGTGGACCTGGTCGTGGTGTCAACACCGCCCAACAGCCACGCCGACTGGGCCCTGCGGCTGCTCGAGGCCGGCAAGTCGGTCGTGGTGGAGAAGCCGCTGTCGATCACGGTGGCCGAGGCCGACGAGATGATCGCGCTCGCGGGGGAGCGCGGACTGGCTCTGGCGGTCTACCAGAACCGGCGCTGGGACGCCGACTACCTGGCGCTGAAGCGGGTCGTCCGCGCCGGCGGCATCGGCGAGGTCTTCCACTACGAGTCCTTCGTCGGCGGCTACGGGCACCCGTGCAACTACTGGCACTCCGACGAGGTCGTCAGCGGCGGGGCGATGTACGACTGGGGCTCGCACTACCTCGACTGGGTCCTCGACCTGTTGCCGCAGCCGGTCGCGCACGTCACCGCGGCGACGCACAAGCGGGTCTGGCACGACGTCACCAACGCCGACCACTCGCGGGTGACCGTGCGCTTCGCCGACGGCGTCGAGGCCGAATTCGTGCACTCCGACCTGGCCGCGGCGGCCAAGCCCAAGTGGTACGTGCTCGGCACCGCCGGTGCGCTGCAGGGCGACTGGGTGGGCCCTGATGAGTTCGGGGCCCGGCTGCGGCGCTTCGGCCCGGACGGGTCGGCGGCCGAGGTGCCGGTGCAGCCGGCTCCGGCGTACCCCTTCCACCGCGAGCTGGCCGACCAGCTGCTGTCCGGCGTACCGATGTCGATCACCCCGGCCGGTTCGCGGCGGGTGGTCTCGGTGATGGCGGCCGCCACCCTGTCCGCGCGCGAGGGCGGCCGGCCGGTGGTCCCGGCCGGGTGAGCGAGCCGGTTCGCTGGGGCTTTCTCGGAGCCGGCAACATCTCGACGGTTGCACTGGCGCCTGCGGTGGCGGGGGCCAGCGGAGCGACGCTGCACGCGGTCGCTGCCCGCGACGTCGAGCGGGCCCGCGCGCTGGCCTCGGCGTACGACGCGCCGCACGCCTACGGCAGCTACGAGGCACTGCTGGCCGACCCGGATGTCGACGCGGTCTACGTCGGGCTGGCCAACGACGCGCACCTGCCCTGGTCGGAGTCCGCGCTCTCGGCCGGTAAGCACGTCCTGTGTGAGAAGCCGCTCGGGCTGTCGGCGGTCGAGGTCGACCGGATGGCGGCCGCGTCGGCGGCGGGGGGGCGGCTGCTGGTGGAGGCGTCGTGGTACCGCTGGCACCCGCGCGTCTCGTTGGCCCAGCGCCTGCTCGCCACCGGTGCGATCGGGGCAGTCCGGCAGGTGAGCGCGGGCTTCTGCTTCCCTGGCGTGCCGGAGGGCAACTACCGCCTCGACCCGACGAAGGGGGGCGGGGCGGCGTACGACATCGGCTGCTATGCCGTCTCGGCCGTCCTCTGGGCGTACGGCGGGGAGCTGCCGGCGGCAGTGGCAGCGCGCATGGAGCGCGGGCCGAGCGGGGTGGACATGACGGCCGACCTGATCGTGTCCTGCGCCGGCGGGGACGCTCAGGTGCACGTGAGCATGGCCGAGCCGGAGCGGCAGTGGCTCGTGATCACCGGTGAGGAGGGCGAGATCGAGCTGCCGTCGTCGCCGTACACCGCCTGGTGGGCCAACGACACCGAGCTGCTGCTTTCGGACGGCTCAGGAACCCAGCGGCTCGCGGTGCCTGCGGTCAACGCCTACCAGCTGATGGTGGAGCAGATCTCGTCGGTGCTCGGCGGCGGCGAGGGCTGGGTGCTGCCGCTGGCTGAGTCGCGGGCGACGGCTGCGGTGCTCGACGCCGCGTTCGCCTCGGCGGGTGCGGGTGGAGAGCCGGTCCGGCCGGACTAGGGGCTCAGGGGCCCTGGCGACGCTGGCTTCCCGCAGGTTGTGGCCCCTCGCGGACCGTTTTCCTGCCATCCCAGGGGCCACAACC
>JALYXH010000085.1 GCA_030947185.1 Actinomycetota bacterium
CCTGTCGCCCGGCCAGCTGCGGGCGGCCCGCTCGGCACCGGGAGGACGGCGTCGCCGCCGGTCGCGGCGAGGGAGCCACCCGGGCGCGCCGCGACGGTGACGGTCGGCGTCGGGGCAGCAGCCGCGCTGCGGTTGGCCGAGAACGCCACCACCTGCTGGAACGTCGGGCGGTTCTGCCAGTCGATGTTCGGGACGTCGACGGCACCGGCCTGGCTGTGGTCGATGTCGTCCTGCGTCTTGTCGTAGGTCCAGGTCGCGAACGGCCTGGCGACGCCGAGGCTGTCCTTCTGGACCGACTGCTCGCGGTCGACCGCAGCCGACAGCGACGCGCGCAGGTCCCGCATGCAGACCGCAGGGCTACCGCCGCCGCAGTACGTCCGCGAGTAGGGGCCGACGACGGGCGGTGCGGCGGCTGAGCCGAGCACCTGGCGAAGGTCCTTGTCGACATAGCCGTACCACGCCACGTCGTTCCAGGCCGACCCGCGGCCGATGCGGGGGTGGTCGTCCAGGGCCTGCGGCAGAGCGTCCGCCAGAGCCGGTGTCAGCGTCCCGGCCAGGACGTCCTTCGGCAGCGCGAACTGGCCCTTCGTCTTGGTCGTCTGCGACTCCCACCACTCGTCGAACAGCGCGATGGCCGCCTGGTCGGTGTAGCCGTTCGCCTGGTCGCGGTCCTCCCGGTGCGCGCCGTGGGCGAGCCAGGTGCGCAAGCCGGCCAGGGCCTGCGCCTGGGTGCTTCCGATGGGGTACCCGCCGTCGCCGATCACCGCGAGCAGCTCGGGCAGGAGGTACGCCGCTCGGACGTCGACCGTCGCCCCGTTGAGCATCGCGCTCACCAGGCCCGGCCGGGTCACCTTCGGCCAGCCGCTGATCGACGGCGTGAGGATGCTGTCGCGCAGCGTCTCGTTGCGGTAGATCGAGCCGTATCCCCAGTCGTTGTCGGCGGCGGCGAAGCCCGGCGCCGGCTTGTTGTTCCAGTTGGCCAGGAAGCCGGCCGGCGGGTTGATGGCATGCGGAAGCGCCGGCTGGGCGAGCAGGCCGGTGTTGTCCCACTTCCGCTCGCCCGAGCGCGGCAGGTCCGGGTCGACTCCGGCGGCCCGCACCGGCAGCCGGCCGGACTCCTTGTAGGCAATGTCCTTGGCGTCGGCGTAGAACCAGTTGAACGAGTAGTCCACGCCCTCGAACGCGCTCTGGAAGCTGGCGGCGTCGTGGGTGTAGGTCGGGTCGTTGATCCGGGCGAAGCCGATCGCGCTGTCGAGCTCCCGGGTGTACGTCGAGCGCTCGGTCACGATCGCGATCGGCGTACCGCCCTTACCGGCCGTGGTCCGGAACGAGACGATGCCGTGCCGGGTGCGCAGGTCGAGCAGGTCGACGATGACGTCGGGACCGACGCCACCGACGGTCGGCTTGGTGAGCTCGCGATGCTGGATCTGGGTCATCGGCACGCAGGCGCCGTCGCCGTCGAGGTAGGCCTTTGAGTCTGTGGTGACCGGCTTGGCCGGGTCGAGGCTGCAGAGCTTCTCCACGACCGTGTCCACGTTGTCGCCGGACGCGCTGGTGGCCGACCACGCGTAGTCCAGGCCACGGCCGAGCTCCACCACCAGCTGGGTCCCGGCGAAGGAGACCCCCCGGGCTGCCTGGTGCGGGCCGTGCAGGTCCACCTCGGTGAGCAGCTGCGGGGAGAAGTAGGCGGTCTGCGGTCCGAAGACGACGGTGGGGTGGCCGGAGGCGGAGTGCGCGGCGTCCACCAGCAGGGCGTTGCTCATCCCGCTGTGCCGGAGGTCGAGGCGGATCTTGCCCAACGGCCCGTCCAAGGTGAACGACGGCGGCAGCATCGAGGTGTCGCACGGCGTACTCGATGCCGGCGGCACCGTGTCGGCGCAGCCGGTGCCCGGGGAGCGCGTCCCGCCGACGTCGGGCAGCACGTTGGCACCGGCCAGAACGCTCGACGGCGCGACCTTCTCGTACGGGAAGGGGGTGGTCAGCGTGGTCGGCGCCTCCGGGTCGTCCTGCTCGCGCAGGTCGTCGAAGACCTTCCGCCCGTCGGCATCGCCGAACTTCGCCGTAAGCTTCTGCAGCCAGATCGCGTTGTCGTACTCACCGCCACCGCCCTTGCCGAAGATGCCGCCGACCAGCGAGGCGATGTAGACGATGTCCGCCCGGGTGAACGGGGCCGGCGCACGCTGGAAGGCGAGGTACTCGGCCGGGCAGGTGGGCGCCAGCGGGAGCGCCGCCGGACAGGAGGCGTTCTGGGCGTCGTTGATCCCGTTGAGGAAGGCGTCGAGCTGGTCGCGCAGGCGCGCCCCCTCGGCCGGATAGCGGGTGACGATGTTGTCGATCTGCGCGTTGGCCTCCTCCGGCGTGTAGTCCGCGACGGCCAGCTGCGCGGAGTCCATCGCGATGTTGGCCTGCGAGCCGCCGAGGAACTCACCCAGCCGCGCCGCTCCGACGTGGCGGAGCAGGTCCTGCAGGAACATCCGGTCCTGCGTGCCGGCGTAGCCCGCGCCGTAGGAGGTGTCCGCGTCGGTAACGCCGTAGACGTGGGGGACGCCGGCCTTGTCGCGCAGGATCGTGACGCCGTCGCGCGGCCGCTCGGTCTTCACCACGTCGGCCGGGTCGACACCGAGCTGGGCGGTCTTGAAGTACTTGCCGAGGTCGCCGTCGGCGAGCTGCCCCGGCGTCAGCCGGTTGAGCGCGTCGTACATCTGCAGCTGGTCGACGTGGTTGGGCGGGTACGGCCCGTACGCGCGCGCCTTGGCGGCCAGGTTGTCGGGGCCTACATCGGCGGCGGTATAGAAGCCGCTGGAGCCCGGCGGGACGATGTTCAGGACGGACTGCGGGTCGCTCGCGACGGCCACACCCGCTGCCGGGTCCGGCGCACCCGCAGCTGCCGCCACCCCCGAGCCCAGCCCGAGCGAGCCGATCGCGAGCACTACCAACAAGCCGCGCGTACGCCGCACCGAGCCCCCCAACGACCGAGCCCGCAACGCCGAGCCCTTCACGTCTGTCCGTCTCCGAGGGGAAACGGTCGCCGCAGCCTGGGCGCTGAGCGGTGCCGCGTCAACAAAGGTTCGTCCGGCGAGTGTCCCTCAGCCGACAGGCACGGCCGGCTCAGGAGTGGGCGACCCAAGGCCGGCCAGCCGCCGCGCCGGCTTCGGGGGCCACCAGCCGGCGCGGTCCGGGGCGCCGTCGAGAACGCCGCCGGCCGGGTCGTCGACCCCGTCGCGGCGTACCACGTCGAGCTCCGGATGCAGCACCTCGCGCACCACCAGGGCGGCCAGTCCGACGAGGACCGCGTCGCGCAGCAGCACCGACCCGAAGAACCAGGAGAACGGCAGGCCCTGGCCGGCCTTGTCGACACCGATCAGGTAGTAGAAGACGCCTACGAACTCCAGCACCTCGGTGACCTGCCAGGCCAGGAACGCCCGCCACCGCGGCCGCGCCAGTACGGCCAGGGGCAGAAGCCACAGCGAGTACTGCGGGGAGTAGACCTTGTTGGTGAGCAGGAACACCACCAGCGTCAGGAACATGACCTGGGCGACCCGCGGGCGGCGGCGGCACCGCAGAGCGAGCACCGCCACGCCGACCAGGCCGACGACGAGGGTCATCGTGACCAGGGCGTTCAGCCTGGTCGGACTGGCGCCGGGCGCCGTTGCTGCGTCGAGCGCCCGGCCGCGCACGTGCTCGACGGCGTACCACAGCGACCCCCAGTCGACCCCGCGCGTGCGACTGAAGACGAAGAAGCGGGCGAAGCCGCTCGGCGCGGCGACCCAGACCGGTACGTCGACGACGAGCCAGGCGACGACGGCCGCGGCGAGACTGATGGCCCAGGGCCGCAGCCGACCCGCGCGCAGGCAGAGCAGGAACAGCGGGAGCAGCAGCAGCGCCGGGTAGAGCTTGGTCGCCGTCCCGAGGCCGAGGAACACCCCGGCCCAGGCCGGGCGGCGGCGGGCCCAGGCGAGCATGGCCAGCCCGGTCAGCGCGCCGGCGGCGAGGTCCCAGTTGATCGTCCCTTCCAGGACCAGCACCGGAGCCAGCGCCACCATGGCGGCGTCCCAGGGGCGTCGCCGACCGGCGAGCCGGGACGTGGTCAGGGCCAGGGCGACGGCGCAGAGCGCCAGGATGGCGGCGGTGAGGTCGTAGAAGGCGCGGGCCCGCAACGGCGGCGGCAGCACCCGGACCGCGTCGGCACCGACCGCCATCAGCCCACCGATCAGGACCGGGTACTCCACCGGATGGTCGAGATAGGGCCGTTCGCCCTTGTCCAGCCCCTCGGCGTAGTAGAGGGCGAAGACGTCGGTGTAGCACAGCCGGGTGTACTGGTACTCCTGGGTCCACGGGTGCACCCGGCAGGTCGACTTCTGCCACCAGCCCAGGCTGCAGGTCAGGACCGTGAGCAGGACCAGGATGCGTACCGGCGTCCACCGGCCGTTGCCCCCCAGCCGGGCGTGCCGGCCGACCGGTCCGCCGACCATCGTCGACAGTCCGCGGACGACGGGGTCGTCAAGCGACGGCGGCACGAGGGCTTCCCCGGTGGCGCGTGTCGTCATGGTGCGAGCTGCTCGCTAGCCGCTCGGCGCCGGCGCGGGCGCTGACGTCGTCGGCACGGGCGGGGTCGTCGGCGGCTTCGTGACCGTCTTGGAGGGAGTCGGCGTCAGGGTGAGCGACGGCGTGGGCGTTGGCGTCGGGCTCGGCGACGGGCTCGGCGACGGCGAGGGCGAGGGCGGCGGGGAGGACGGGGGTGGCGGAGGCGGCGGGTTGAGCTGCTGGCCGACGTTGGCGGCCGGCGGGAACTGCCGCACCGGCTGGCCGGCCAGGGCGGCATCCATGAAGGCCTTCCAGATGCGCGCCGGCGCCGAGCCACCGGTCACCTGGTCGTAGCCGAGGATGCCTTGTAGCGGGGCGTTGTTCTGCCGGTAGAGGACGACCGCCGCCGCCAGCTGGGGGGTGAAGCCGCAGAACCAGGCCGACCGGTTCTCACTGGTCGTTCCCGTCTTACCCGCCGCCGGGCGGCCGTCGAGCTGGGCGGCCGTGGCCGTACCGCCGTTGACCACCGCCTGCATGGCCACCGTCGCGTCGGCGGCGACGTCGGACGGGAACGCCACGTCGGTCTTGGCCTTGGCCTGGAACTCACTCCCACCGCTGGTCGTCTCGACCTTCTCCACCAGGTACGGCGTCGCGTGCTTGCCACCGGCGGCGAACGTCGCGTAGCCGGCGCCCTGGTCGAGCGGGTGCACGCCGTTGCCGAACCCGCCCAACGACAGCGAGCCGAAGTCCTTGCGCGGGTCGGGAGGGGTGGTGATGCCGGCGGCCTTGCTCACCGAGGCGACCCGGTCGAGGCCGGCCTGCAGGCCGAGCGGGTAGTAGACGGTGTTGACCGACTCGGCAGTGGCCTTCACCAGGTCGATCATCGGGAAGTTCTCGTCGTTGAAGTTCACGATCTTGACGTTGCCGAACGTCTGGGGCGTACGTCCGTCGAACTGGCTGTTCAGGGCGATGCCCTTCTGCAGCGCCGCGGTCAGCACGTAGGGCTTGAACGACGAGCCGGGCTGCACGCTGCCCTGGGTCACGCTGTTGAACTGGATCTTGGTGTAATCCTTGCCGGCGTACTCGGCCTTGATCCGGCCGGTGCCCGGCTCGATGGCGATCAGCCCCTCGCGCAGGTCGTCCGGGACGCCCTTGCCGCTGACCGTCTTCTCCACGGCGGCGATCGCGGCGTCCTGGGCCTTCTTGTCCACTGTCGTCGTCACCCGGTAGCCGGCGGCGGTCAGCTTCGCCTCGCTGAAGCCCTTGGCCGTGAGCTCGTCCTTGACCTGCTGGATGAGGTAGCCGTTGGGGCCGCCCAGCTGGTTGGGCTGGCTCGACTTCGGCAGCACCTGCGGGTAGGTGGCGGACTCGGCGGCACCCGGAGCGAGCCACCCCTTCTTGGCCATCCCGTCGAGGACGTAATGCCAGCGGGCGACCGCCCGGTCGTGGTTGAGGGTCGGGTCGTAGAGCCCGGGGGAGCGGATGCTGGAGGCGAGGACGGCCCCCTCCTCGGGCGACAGCGCGGCGGCGGGCTTGCCGAAGTAGGTCTGCGCGGCGACCTGGATCCCGTAGGCGCCCCGGCCGAAGTAGATGGTGTTGAGGTAGTCCTCGAACACCTGGTCCTTGCTCCGGGTCTGGTCCAGCTTGATCGCGATGAACAGCTCGCGGAACTTGCGGGTGAACGTCCGCTGCTGGGACAGGTAGGCGTTCTTCGCGTACTGCTGGGTGATCGTCGACCCCCCCTGCGAGACACCACCCCCGCGGAGGTTCGCCAGGATCGCCCGGCCGATGCCGGTCACCGAGATGCCCGGCTCGGAGTAGTAGTTGCGGTCCTCCGCGGACAGCACGGCGTTGCGGACCGGAACCGGCACCTGGCTGAGCGGGATGTCGGTGCGGTTCTGCGCGCCGATGCGACCGAGCTCGGTCTTGCCGTCGGCGTAGAGGACGAGGGTGGTCTGGCCGGTGACGACGTCACTGGCTGCAGGGACCCCGGTGCTGACGTACCCGACGACGAAGACGACCACGAGCAGCAGGAACAGCCCCGGCACCCCGAACAGCACGATCTTCTTCCACGGCAGGCCGCGCAGGCGGCCGGCTGCGGCCGAGAAGGGGTTGCTCACGTCGTCCACTCTGCCTTACGTCGCCCGCGCGGCCCGCCAGCCCGAGCGGCCGGGACAGGGAACCGTGGCCTGGCGGGAACCTGCCGGCCAGCCGGCCGCCGCTACTTCTGCGCGCTCTGACGGCGCGGCCGGCGGGTCCGCAGCCCGGCCGCCCCGATGACGAACGACGTCGTCAGGTGGTTCCACCCGCAGGTCCGGCAGACCTCCACCACGTAGATCGAGACCTCGCCGTGGGCCCGCTCCAGGGCAGCCAGCTCGACGGTTGCCCGGACCTGGCCGGAGGCCTCCTTGAGCTCGTCACCGTAGGCGTAGGTGACGTGGGTGAGGGGCTCGCGCTTGCACACCGGGCACGGCGTCGAGGTGGCCTCACCGTGGTACTTCGCCGCCCGGAGGAGGTAGGGGTGCGCGTCGCAGACGTCGAGAGACGAGACCCGTCCCCCGAACAGGTCGGCCAGGACGGCGCGCTTGGCGAGCGCGTAGTCGATGACCGAC
>JALYXH010000095.1 GCA_030947185.1 Actinomycetota bacterium
GCTGTCGACATCGCCCCGCTGCGCGAGCATCCGCAGTTCCGCCGGCTCTTCGCCGGTGACACGGTCTCCTTCGTCGGCACCCAGATGACCGCCGTCGCTGCACCGGTGCAGGTCTACGCGCTCACCAGGTCCTCGTTCGCCGTGGGTCTGCTGGGGCTGGCGGCCCTGGTGCCGCTCGTCGTGTTCGGGCTGCTCGGTGGTGCGATCGCCGACGCCGTCGACCGTCGCAAGCTGGCCCTGGCCACCTCGTCAGGGCTGGCCGTGCTCAGCGTCGCGCTGTTCGCGCAGGCCCTGCTGTCGGTCGACCGGGTCTGGGTCGTCTACCTGCTCGTCGGCCTGCAGGCCGCGCTGTTCGCGGTGGACAGCCCTACCCGGCGGACGTTCGCGCCGCGCCTGCTGCCCGACCGGCAGATGCCGGCGGCGATGGCTCTCCAGCAGATCGGGATGGGACTCGGGATGACGGTGGGGCCGCTGGTCGCCGGCGCCCTGATCGCCGCCTTCGGGCTGTCCACGGCGTACGGCGTGGACGCCGCTACGTTCGGCGCGGCGCTCTACGCGATACGCCGGCTCGACGCGATGGCGCCCGACGGCGGCGGCCGGCGGCCCGGGCTCGCATCGGTGCTGGAGGGGCTGCGCTTCCTGCGCACCCGCCGGGTGCTGCTGATGACGTTCCTCGTCGACATCAACGCCATGGTCTTCGGCATGCCGCGGGCCCTGTTCCCGGCGCTCGCCGTCGGAACCTTCGGCGGCGGCGCCCGCACCGTCGGGCTGCTCTACGCCGGACCTGCCGTGGGCGCGCTCGTGGCCGCCGCGCTGTCCGGACCGCTGACCCGGGTCCGCCGGCAGGGCCTCGCCGTCCTGGTCTCGGTGGCCGCCTGGGGAGCGTCGGTCACGCTGTTCGGGCTGACCAGCACCCTGTGGCTCGGCTTCCTGCTCCTGGCACTGGCCGGCGGCTCCGACGCGGTCAGCGCGGTGTTCCGGATGTCGATCCTCAACGTGGCCACCCCCGACGAGATGCGAGGCCGGCTCAACGGCGTGTTCATCGTCGTGGTAGCCGGCGGCCCACGGCTGGGTGACCTCGAGGCGGGGGCCGCGGCATCGCTCGTCTCGCCGGCCTTCTCGGTCATCAGCGGCGGGCTGGCCTGCCTGGCAGGAGTGGCGCTGCTCGCATCGCTGGTTCCTAGTTTCGCGAGGTACGACGCGGAGCACCCAACGGCGTAGGTTGCCGCGAGCACGCTCGCCGGTCGGACACGAAGGGACCCTCGATGGCTGACTTCGCACTCACACATCCCAAGGGCGAGCTGGCTCTGCCGGTCACCGAGGCAACCGACGGAGCGGCCGGTCTCGGCATCGACAAGCTTCTGAAGGAGACCGGCTTCGTCACCCTCGACGTGGGGTTCACCAACACGGCGTCGTGCACCTCGTCGGTGACCTACATCGACGGCGACGCCGGCATCCTGCGCTACCGCGGCTACCCGATCGACCAGCTGGCCGAACGCTGCTCGTTCCTCGAGGTCAGCTACCTGCTGATCTACGGCGAGCTGCCGACGTCGTCGGAGCTGGCCGACTTCTGTGAGCGCATCCACAAGCACACGCTGCTGCACGAGGAGCTCAAGACGTTCTTCGACGGCTTCCCGCGCGACGCCCACCCGATGGCGGTGCTGTCCTCGGCGGTGAGCGCGCTGTCAACCTTCTACCAGGACAGCCTCGACCCGTTCGACCAGGAACAGGTCGAGATGTCAACGGTCCGGCTGATGGCGAAGGTGCCGACGATCGCGGCGTACGCCTACAAGAAGTCGATCGGCCAGCCGTTCCTCTACCCGGACAACTCGCTCGGCTTCACCGAGGACTTCCTGCGGATGACCTTCGGCGTACCGACCGAGGCCTACGAGGTCGACCCGACCGTGGCCAGAGCGCTGGACATGCTGTTCGTCCTGCATGCCGACCATGAGCAGAACTGCTCGACCTCCACCGTCCGGCTCGTCGGGTCGAGCCACGCCAACCTGTTCGCCTCCGTCTCGGCCGGGGTCAACGCGCTGTTCGGCCCGTTGCACGGTGGTGCCAACCAGGCGGTCCTGGAGATGCTCGGCACGATCGAGGCCGACGGCGGCGACGTCGAGGGCTTCATGCAGAAGGTGAAGAACAAGGAGGGCGGCGCGAAGCTGATGGGCTTCGGGCACCGGGTCTACAAGAACTACGACCCGCGGGCGACGATCCTCAAGAAGGCCACCGACGACGTCCTCGACCAGATGGGCACCACCGACCCGCTGCTCGACATCGCCCGGCGGCTCGAGGAGGTCGCGTTGGCGGACGACTACTTCGTCGAGCGCAAGCTCTACCCCAACGTCGACTTCTACTCCGGCGTGATCTACAAGGCGATGGGGTTCCCGACCCGCATGTTCACCGTGCTGTTCGCCCTCGGCCGGATGCCCGGCTGGATCGCCCAGTGGCGCGAGATGATCCAGGACCCGACCACCAAGATCGGCCGCCCCCGCCAGGTGTACGTCGGGGAGACCGAGCGCGAGGTCCCGACGAAGGCCTAGCCCTTGTCGGCATCGCGCGGGCGAGCTCCGCGGACCAGGCGAAGGGAGACCGGGTATCGCCACCAGCGCTCCTGCGACGCCCGGACGCAGCCGAGGATGGACAGGCCGATGGCGGCGAAGAACAGCAAGAAAAGGAACGGGAAGACGATTATCACCGTGGCCGGTGGTCGGGTGCTGTGCCGGACCGGGCTCAGCAGTGCCGTGCTGAACAACAGCGCGAAGATGCCCAACCAGACGATCATGAAAGTGATCTGGAAGTTCAGCGCCTCGGTGGCGTGATGCCGGACGAACTCGTTGCGCTTGCCCTCGGTCTGCCGGACGATCAGCGGCAGCAGGACGTTGCCGGCGAACTGCCCGAGATGGGACAGCAGGGCGAGCGTACGGCCACTCTGGGTCACCGAGACCGCCGGTGCGGCCGGACCCCACTGCCGGCCGTCCCACCAGCGAAGCGCCGAGGTGGCATCGGCGTACCACCCGGCCGGCGGCTGCGGCTCGTCCATGACCGCATTGTCCGTGCCGACGACTCTGGCGGGAAGGCGCACAGAAAGAGGTCTGGCGTTACCGCAGCTCGGCCAGGCGCGCCAGCGCATCCTTGCGCTCGGTGTCGTGGTCGACGATCCGCTCCGGGTAACCCGTCGGCAGCCCGCCGCTGAGCGCCCACGGCTCGTGCACGGCACCGCCCTCGACGCCGCGCAGCTCCGGCACGTAGCGGCGGATGTAGGACCCGTCCGGATCGAACTTGTGCGCCTGCAAGGTCGGGTTGAAGACGCGGAAGAACGGTGCAGGGTCCGTCCCGGTGCCGGCCACCCACTGCCAGCCTCCGCTGTTGGAGGCGATGTCACCGTCGCGCAGCAGCTCCATGAACAGCCGCGCCCCGCGGGTCCAGTCCAGGTGCAGGTCCTTGACCAGGAATGAGGCGACGATCATGCGGACCCGGTTGTGCATCCAGGCCTCGGCCCGCAGCTGGCGCATCCCGGCGTCCACGAGCGGGTAGCCGGTGCGGCCGTGCGCCCAGGCGGTGAACCGGTCCTGGGTGTCCGGTCCCTCGTCCACCCGCAGGCCGACCA
>JALYXH010000122.1 GCA_030947185.1 Actinomycetota bacterium
CGGGAGCGCTGGCCGCGGCATCAGTTGCGGCCGGGCTCCGGCACCTGCTGGCGCCCGGCCGCCTGGCCGCGCTCGCCGTCGTGCTGGTCGCCGGCCTGGCCGGCGTGGTCCTCTATGTCGCCTTGGCCTCGAGAATGCGGATCACCGAGCTCACCAGCCTGACCAGCAGCGTCCGGGCGCGGCTCGGCCGCTGAGCCGAGCGGCGCAACCCGCGAGCGGCTGCTCAGCGTAAGGCGGCGCGGCTCAAGGCGGCACCGCTCGGAGCCGACGTCCACTAGGACAGCCGGTGCGGCCGGCCGTCGTCCTCAGGGGGCAGCGGTGACGAGCACGAGCGAGCGCGGTGACGTGGTGCTCGGTTGGCTTGTCCGGGTGGTCCTCGTCCTGGCGGTGCTCAGCCTGCTGGCCTTCGACTCGGTGGCCCTGGTGATCGCCCACGTGGCGGTTCACGACGACGCGACCGAAGCCGTCAACGCGGCTTCGGAGTCCTGGAAGGCCCGGCCCGACCTGCAGCTCGCCTACAACGCTGCAGTCAAGTCCGCCGAGGGCCACGGCGACTCGGTGGAGAGCGGCACCTTCAGTGCCGACCCGGACGGCACGGTGCACCTGCGCATCCACCGCAAGGCCACGACACTGCTGATCTACCGGATCTCACCGCTGGCCGGCTACGCCGATGTCAGCGCAACCGCGAGCGGTCGCGCGTTCGGCTCGTGAACACCCCCCGGTTCGCCGCCCTCGGACACCGCTCCCGCCCCGCAGCATCCGGTCCCCGGTTCCCGGTGCTGGGAGCCGCCCTGGTCCTGACCATCGCCCTGGCCGGCGTCGGGCTCGGCCCGGCAGGTCTGGGCTCGCCCGCCCACGCGTCCCCGGCACTGCAGTCGGCCCAGCAGCGGGCCGCCGACCTCAGGCACCGCATCGACGCCCTGGGGGTGGCAGCCGAGCAGGCCAGCGAGCGCTACGACCAGCTGACCGGTGCCCTCGGGGAGGCGGTCAACCAGCACGTCAGCGCCGAGCAGAGCCTGCAGCGGGTCCGCTCGGAGGCGGCCGCCGGCGCCGGTGCGACCGACTCACGGGTGCGCTCCCTCTACGAGAGCGGCGGACAGGCAGCGCTGTACGCAACAGTGCTCCGCGGCACGAACCTGCACGACGTGCTGGCCCGGTTTCACGCGGTCCGCTCCATTGTGGTGGAGGACCATCGCGCCCTGACCCAGGCCGACCGGGCCGTCGAGTCGGCAGCCGCGATCGAGGTCCGACTCCGCTCACTCGCCGTCACCCAGACCAGACTGGAGGCGCAGGCGGCAGGGGCGGCGGACGCCGTCCAGGCCGCGATCGACGAACAGAACGCGCTGCTGCTCGCTGCCGACAGCGAGGTCGCGCGGATCGCCGAGGCGGACCGGCTCGCCGCCGAGGCCGCCGCGCAGCGGGAGTTCGAGGCCCAGCTGGCGGCGGCACAGGCAGCGGCCGCTGCCGCCGCTGCCGCGGGCGCTGCCGCGGGCGGCTTGACCGGTTCCGCGGGCACTCTCGGAAGCGCTGCTCCGTCCCCGGTCGCCTCGGCAGCGCTCGCCGCGGCCCGTGCCCAGCTCGGCAAGCCCTACGTCTGGGGCGCCACTGGACCGTCCTCCTTCGACTGCTCCGGGCTGACCGGCTGGGCCTACGCCGCTGCCGGCATCCGCCTTCCTCGTACGGCGGCACAGCAGTACGCCGCCGGCCGGCACGTCGGCCTGGCAGAGCTCGCCCCCGGCGACCTGCTCTTCTGGGCCTCCGACCTGCGCAACCCGGACTCCATCCATCACGTCGCGCTCTACCTCGGCGGCGGCCAGATGCTCGCGGCACCGCACTCCGGAGCCTTCGTCCAGCAAGAGCCGGTCTACTTCACCGGCTACCTTGGGGCGACCCGCCCGGACCCGACCGCGGCAGCCGCGGTTCCCGGGCCGCGCTGGGCCGTCGGCTGACCCGGCGCCACTACAGTGAACCTGCGGTTATCGGTCGTCGTCGACCGCACAGGAGGTGACGTGGCCGGGCCAGCCCCGAGCCAGGCGCCGGCGGCGGTGCAGCCGATCGCCGAGCCTGACCGCGTGCTGATCGGGCGGCACCAGCTGCTCTTCCCGGTCGCCGTCAGCTCGGACACCACGCTGTGGCGCGCCGTCGACCAGACCCTGGCCCGCCCGGTTGCCGTGAAGGTGCTGGACATCGCCGGAGACCCGGTCGCGGCCGAGGCGTTCCTCGCCGCTGCCGTCCGCGCCGGGCGGTTGTCCCATCCCAACGTCGCCAGCGTCTATGACGCCTCGGCCGACGGCGAGCTCGCCATCGTGGTCAGCGAGTGGGTCGACGGCGTACCGCTGTCCGACCTGCTCAAGGATGGCCCGCTGCCCGCGCATCGCGTGGAGCAGGTCGCTCACCAGGTCGCGCATGCTCTGGCCGCGGCGCACCGAGCCGGCATCCGGCATGGCCGCCTGCACCCGGGCAACGTGCTCATCACCGCGTCCGGGCTGGTCAAGCTCACCGACGTCGAGGTCGCGGCGGCCGTCCACCCCGCGGCTCTCGACCCCGCGGCCGCCAACCCTGCTGCCCGCCTCCGCGGGCCAGGTCGGCCCGTCGCCGCCGGGGCGGGCGGTCCTGGGGAGAGCGCCGACGTGCGGGCGCTGGGCGCGCTGATGTACGCGATGCTGACCGGCCGGTGGCCCCTGCGCGCGGCTTTCGGCCTGCCCGCCGCGCCCTACGCCGACGGCCGGTTGTGCTCGCCGAGACAGGTCCGCGCAGGTGTGCCGCGCGAGCTGGACGCCGTCGTCGCGGGCATCCTCGAGCCGCACCGCCGTGGCCTGGCCCCGATCGAGACGCTGCCCGCTGTGCTCGCCGCGCTGTCGCCGTCGGGCTTCGGCCCGGTCGCCGAGGTGCCCACCGATGTCCCGGCGACCGCTCAGCCGCGTAGGCAGAAGCCGGCCGGTCCGCTCGTGCGGATCGTGGTCCCGCTCGCTCTGGTGGCGGCCATCGGCCTCGGAGGCTGGCTCGCCGGCCTGGCCATCGGGCGGGTCCCCGGCACCGCGACGCACTTCCCGTCGCTGACTGCGCCGGTGGCAGCGGCACCCGCTGCACCGGCCGCGCCCCCGCCCGCGACGGTCACCCCCGTGGGCCTGACCGACTTCGATCCCGAGGGGGACGGCCGGGAGAACCCCGACAAGGTGCCGCTGGCCGTCGATGCCGATCCTTCCACCGCCTGGGAGACCGACACCTACCGGTTCCGGCCGGACTTCGGTGGCTTGAAGTCCGGCGTCGGCCTGGTGGCCGACCTCGGGCGGCCGACGTCACTCAGCAGCGTGCAGGTTCTCCTCACCCAGCCCGGTGCCACGGTCGAGCTGCGCGCAGCCGACGTCGCGGGATCCGGCGCGGAGGACTACCGGGTGGTGGCCAGTGCCGACAACGCGCCCGCCGCCTTGACACTGAAGCCCGCTGCTCCGACGACGGCGCGCTACTGGCTGATCTGGATCCGACGGCTCCCCAGCAGCGACCGGGGCTATCGCGAGGGCATCGCGAGCCTGGAGTTCCGGCCCTGACCGACAGGTGGGCCGGCGCCGACGACGCGAGCCTGCTGGTGCTCCACGTGGGCGGTGACCGCAATGCCTTCGCGGAGCTCGTCCGGCGCCATCAGGACCGGCTCTGGGCGGTGGCCCTGCGGACCCTCGGTAACCCCGACGACGCCGCCGACGCCCTGCAGGACGCGCTGCTGTCCGCCTACCGCGCTGCCGCCGGCTTCCGGGGCGAGGCGGCGGTGACCACCTGGCTGCACCGCATCGTGGTCAACGCCTGCATCGACCAGGGCCGCCGCCGGGCCGCACGAGCCACCGTGCCGTTCCCGCCGCCGGGCGGTGCCGAACCGGCCGACTCGCGCGACCGGGTTGCTGAGCACGACACCGAACGGGCAGTCAACGAGGCTCTCGGCCGGCTGCCCCTCGAGCAGCGGGCGGCCATCGTGCTGGTCGACATCGAGGGCTACCCCGTCGACGAGGCCGCGGCCCTGCTCGGCGTACCCGAGGGCACCGTCAAGAGCAGGTGCTCCCGCGGCCGGGTCCGGCTGGCCGGTCTGCTCGGCCACCTACGGAACCCGGCAGCTCCTGCCGACGTCACAGCTACGGTCGATCGGCCGGCACCGGATGGAGGAGCACATGGCTGACCACGAGCCGGCGAGCGGCGGCATGGCCCACCCGGGCCTGGACGCGCTGGCCGACTACGACGCCGGCGCTCTCGACGCGGGTCGGTCGCGCGCGACCCGAGGACACGTCGACGGGTGCGCGCCTTGCCGGGAGTCGCTGTCGGCGCTGGCCGCAACGCGGGCCGAGCTGGGCAGCCTCGCGGCCCCGAGCATGCCCGCCGACGTCGCCGAGCGGATCCACTCCGCGCTGTCCGAGGCCGCCTCTTCACAGGCCCTCCCCACTCCCGTCACGATGCTTCCCGAGCGGCAGCACCGTCGACGCTTCACGGTCGCCGGCTCGGCTGCCGCTGCGGTTGTCCTGCTCTTCGCCGGCGCGGTGGTCTTCGGCGCGACGCGCGGTCAGTCCGCCTCTCATCCGAGCACCGCGTCCAAGGCGGCCGCGCCAGGCATGCCGGCCGTGGTGTCGGCGACCGGCCGCGACTACAGCCGGGCCGCACTCCCGGAGGCGGTGCCCGGTCTGCTGCACCCCCTCGGCAGGGCGGCCGGCGCTCCGCTGCCCTCGCCGCAGGGTGCCGCGCCCCAGCCCGGTCCGGTTACGGGCTCGAACGCCGCAGTCGCGCCCGACCCCCACGCGCTCGACCGGCTGCGCAACCCGGTCGCCCTACGCGCCTGTCTCACCGAGCTCAGCGGTGCCGCCACCGTGCAGGCCCTCGCCCTCGACTACGCGGCTTTCGAAGGCGAGCCGGCACTCGTCGTGGTGCTGCCGGGCTCGGGGACGGTGCCGGTCGCCATTCCCCGCGCCGACGTCTACGTGGTCGGCCCGGGCTGCGCGCCCAACGACGCGCAGATCCGCTACGTCGTACGGGTCCCGCGACCGTCCTGACCCCGACCGTCCTGACCCCGACCGTCCTGACCCCGACCCTCCTGACCCCGACCGTCCCGCGCTCGGGCAGCGGGCCGGGTCCAGAGCCAGGCGGCGGCGACCGCCACCGCGTACGGCGGGACCACCCGGCCAGCCGGGTGCAGCGCACTCTCACCGCCCGGCACGAACAGGAACGAGCACGCGGTGCCGGCCGCGGCAGCCACCACGGCCAGCGTCCGCACCGCGTAGCCGAGCGCCGTCCGGTCGGCGCCCCCGGCGGCCCGCAGCACCACCCAGCCGCAGAGGCAGCCGGTCAGCCCGGGCAGCACAAGAGAGAAGACGGCAGCCCCGACGTACTGCGAGCTCACCCAGGCGGCTGCCACGGTGGCCGGGACGACGGCGAGTACGGCGGTGACCAGGCGCCCGGCTGTTGAGCGCGGGTGACCGACGGGGAGGCCGGCCGCGACGCCGCTGCAACGCAGGCAGCCACCCCCGGGAGACAGGTCGGCGTCGACGCCACACCGTGGCTGTCGGCAGACCGGGCAGCGGTCCAGCGCCGGCCGGGCCGGGTGCACCGCACAACGCAGCGAGGGGGCCGGGAGCGCGTCGGCCCCGCCGTCGGTCGGCATGGCGCACTCTCGCACGGGAATCCCCCGGCCATAGAGTGTCGTTCCCTTGTCGACTCGGTAGGCGAGCCAGCACGCAGGAGTAGGAGTTCAGCGTGAGCGGTCAGATCCACGACGTGCTCATCATCGGCTCCGGGCCGGCGGGCTACACCGCTGCTGTCTACACGGCGCGGGCCAACCTCGACCCGCTGGTGCTCGAAGGAGTCACCTCCGGTGGGGCCCTCATGACGACGACCGAGGTGGAGAACTTCCCGGGCTGGCCGGACGGCATCATGGGCCCGGACCTGATGGACAACATGCGCAAGCAGGCCGAGCGGTTCGGTGCCACGTTCGTCACCGACGACGTCACCGAGGTGGACCTGACCGGTGACATCAAGGTGGCGAAGGTCGGCGAAACCGAGTACCGCGGCCGCGCGGTCATCATCGCCACCGGCTCGAAATGGCGGATGCTGGGTCTGCCCAACGAGCAGCGACTGCTAGGCCACGGCGTCTCCGCCTGCGCCACCTGTGACGGCTTCTTCTTCCGCGACCAGGACATCGCCGTGATCGGTGGCGGCGACTCGGCCATGGAAGAGGCGACGTTCCTCACCCGGTTCGCGCGGTCGGTGACGATCGTCCACCGCCGCGACTCGCTGCGTGCCAGCAAGATCATGCAGGAGCGGGCGATGGCCAACGAGAAGATCCGCTTCCTGTGGGACACCGAGGTCCTCGACGTGCTCGGAGAGGCCAAGGTCAGCGGGCTGACCGTCCGCAACGTTCGCACGGGTGCCGAGTCGTTACTGCCCGTCACCGGCTTCTTCCTGGCAATCGGCCACGATCCCCGGACCGAGCTGTTCCGCGGCCAGGTCGACGTCGACGAGGCCGGCTACGTCGTCGTCCGCCACCCCTACACGAGCACCAACCAGCACGGCGTGTTCGCCTGCGGGGATGCTGTCGACCACATCTACCGCCAGGCCATCACCGCCGCCGGCACCGGGTGCGCCGCTGCGCTGGACGCCGAGCGCTGGCTGGCGGCCCGCGAGGCGCCCGAGCACCACGACGCCGGCAACGGGCTGAGCACCGCTGACCCGGTGGGCGGGGCCGGGCTGCTACAGCCGTTGGTCCAGCCCGCCTAGCCGCGCAGCCGGCGGGAATCCAGGCTCGAACACTGCTGTTGGCGCGGGTGGGACCGACACCATCCGTGACCCCGAGGACAGGGAGCAAGGCCGTGGGCGCACAGACCAAGACCGTGACCGACCAGAGCTTCACCGCCGACGTGCTCGGTAGCGACAAGCCGGTGCTCGTCGACTTCTGGGCAGAGTGGTGCGGGCCTTGCAAGATGGTCTCGCCCGTCCTCGAGGAGATCGCGGCCGAGCACTCCGACAAGATCACCATCGTCAAGCTGAACATCGACGAGAACCCGGAGACGGCGCGCAACTACCAGATCATGTCCATCCCGACGATGTCGGTCTTCTCCGGCGGCAAGGTCGTCAAGAGCATCGTCGGCGCAAAGCCGAAGGCCGCGATCCTCAAGGACCTCGAGAGCTACCTGTAACTCCGCCGCAGCACCGCTGTCCGGGCGGTCGGCGGCTCCGCCGCTGGTAGCGTCCGGACCGCTGCAGGGTGCTCCTTGCGGCGATGCGTCGCGACCTCAGTCCCTCCGCAAAGGACGACTTCGTTCATGCAGGTCTACCGCCTCGGCGACCGTGGGCCAGCGGTCGCCGAGATCCGGGCGACCCTGCGGGGCCTCGGCATGCTCGCTGCTGCAGGGCAGGCCGGGACCGGGCTGGCGTACGACCGAGCCCGCTACGACGACGCCTGTGAGCGGGCCGTTCGCGACTTCCAGCAGCGCCGCGGCCTGTCCGTCGACGGCATCGTCGGCAAGGAGACCTACCGCGCGCTGGAGGAGGCTCGCTGGCGTCTGGGTGACCGGGTGCTCACCCTGCGTGGTGGGTCGCCGTACGCCGGTGACGACGTGGTCAGCCTCCAGGAGCGGCTGCTCGGCCTCGGCTTCGACGCCGGGCGGGCGGATGGCGTGTTCGGCCCGCGGACCGCAGGCGCGCTGGGCGAGTTTCAGCGCAACTACGGGCTTGTCGCCGACGGCACCTGCGGCCCGCTCACCCTGAAGGCGCTCGGGCGGCTACGGCGGGCGGTCGCCGGCGGGAGCCCGCATGCCCTCCGGGAGGCGGAGGTCCTGCACCAGGCCGGACCGACAGTGGTAGGCAAGACCGTCGTGATCGACGCCGGTCACGGTGGCCAGGACCCAGGCAACCGGGCCGGGGGCCTGAGCGAGGCCGAGCTGGTCGCCGACCTCGCCGGCCGGTTGGAGGGCCGGTTGGCTGCCGCCGGGGTCACGGCCCTGCCCACCCATGGCCCGCTCCGGGCGCCCTCTGACGGCGAGCGGGCGGCTGTCGCGAATGCCGCCGAGGCCGACCTCCTGGTCTCCTTGCACATCGACGCGGCAGCTTCGGTCAGCTGTCAGGGCGTCGCCAGCTTCTACTACGGCACACCCGGTGGCGCGCACTCCGCGATGGGCGAGCGGCTGGCCGGCCTGGTGCAAAGAGAGCTGGTTGCCCGCACCGACCTGGCCGACTGCCGCTACCACCCCAAGACGTGGGACCTGCTGCGCTGGACCCGGATGCCGGCGGTCCGGGTCGACCTGGGCTATCTCACCAGCCGATCGGATCGGGCTCGTCTGGCGGCGCCGGAGTTCCGCGACGTCGTCGCGGAGGCGCTGTTGATCGCGATCCAGCGGCTCTACCTACCGAACGAGCAGGACCCGGGCACCGGCGCGATGCGGCTGCCGGCGCTTGTCTCCTTCTGACCGGTGGTCGGCTCGGGCCGTCGCTTCAAGCTGGTCGCTGCTCAAGCTCGTCGCTGCTGCTGCTCAGACCGGGCGGAGCACACCTTCCGGAGCCATCGAGCCCAGCAGCCGCTCCAGCGCCACCTCGACGTCCTCCCGCCAGGACACCGCGGTCTTCAGCTCCAGCCGCAGCCGCGGCCAGCGATGGTGCGGCCGGACCGTCTTGAACCCCACCGCGAGCAGGTGCCGGGCCGGAAGCACGCAATGCGGCTCGTCCCAGGCCAGGTCGCCGAAGGCCTCGATGGCCCGGACACCTCGGCGGGTCAGGTCCTTGGCGACGCCTTGGACAAGCATCCGGCCCAGCCCGCCACCGGCGAACTCCGGCACGACATGTGCCGTCATCAGCAGCACTGCGTCGGCGCTGACCGGGCTGGTCGGGAAGGCAACCGACCGCGGCACGTACGCCGGCGGTGCGTAGAGCACGAAGCCGGCGGCCACCCCGTCGACGTAAGCCACCTTGCCGCAGCTGCCCCACTCCAGCAGCGTGGCCGATATCCAGGCTTCCTTCTCGAAGCCGGTGTCCCCCATCTCCAGGGCGCGGGACGCGGCCACCGGGTCGAGCTCCCAGAAGGCGCAGCTGCGACATCGGTGCGGCAGGTCGTCGAGAGTGTCGAGGGTGATGTTGACGAGTCGTCGCGACACGGCTCAGCCCTGCTTCGGCGGGACCCGCAGCAGGCCAGCCAGCCAGCCCAGCAGCACGCTGAGCCCGAAGCCGAGCAGGAGAACCCACACCGTGCGCTGCGACAACGGACCCCCCGGGGCTGGAGGGGGCCATGGTCCGCCCCCGCGCCGATGGTAGCCGTGTCCCGGCAGCGGCGGCCGTCGGCCTAAGGCGCCGGCGAAACACGGTCGACAGCGTTGGTACACAGGAAGCACGAGCCCGGTCACGTAGCCTGACAGGGCAGGGAACGGCAGGGAAGGGAGCTCGCAGATGTCAGGCGCCACGCTCGACCCCTACGTCGACCGGTACGCCGAACGGGTCCGCGGCATGTCCGCGTCGGAGATCCGCGCGCTGTTCGCCGTCGCCAGCCGACCCGAGGTGGTCTCCCTGGCAGGCGGCATGCCCTACACGACGGCACTGCCGTTGGACGCCATCGGCGAGATGGTCAGGGAGCTCGTCGTCGGGGCGGGTGCGACCGCCCTGCAGTACGGCTCCGGCCAGGGTGACCCGCAGCTGCGGGAGCTGATCTGCACGGTGATGGCGCTCGAGGGCATCGACGCCTCGCCCGAGGACGTTGTGGTGACCGTCGGCTCCCAGCAGGCGCTCGACCTGGTGACAAAGGTCTTCTGCGATCCCGGCGACGTCATCCTGGCCGAGGCCCCGTCCTACGTCGGCGCGCTCGGCACCTTCTCGGCCTATCAGGCCGAGGTCGTGCACGTGGCGATGGACGACGACGGCCTGGTGCCGGCGGCCCTACGGGCGGCGCTGGCGGCGGTGCAGACAGCGGGAAAGCGGGTCAAGTTCCTCTATACCGTCCCGAACTTCCACAATCCGGCCGGAGTGACGCTGGCCGAGGTGCGGCGGGACGAGGTGCTGGAGATCGCCGCCGAGGCGGGGGTTCTGGTGCTCGAGGACAACCCCTACGGCCTGCTCGGCTTCGACAGCGAGCCGATGCGGGCGCTGCGGGCCCGACGGCCGGACGGCGTGCTCTACCTCGGCTCGTTCTCCAAGACCTTCGCGCCCGGGCTCCGGGTGGGATGGGTGCTCGCCCCTCACGCCGTACGGGAGAAGCTGGTCCTGGCCAGCGAGGCAGCCATCCTGTGCCCGCCTGCGTTCACGCAGTCGGTGGTCGCGCGCTACCTGTCCACCCAGCCGTGGCAGGAGCAGGTCAAGGTCTTCCGCGAGCTCTACCGCGAGCGTCGCGACGCCACCCTGGACGCTCTCGGCCAGTTCTTCCCCGCCGGCGCCACCTGGACCGTGCCGGCCGGCGGCTTCTACGTCTGGGCGACGCTTCCGGGTGGTCTCGACGCCAAGGCGATGCTTCCGCGCGCCGTCCACTCCCGGGTAGCGTATGTGCCGGGAACCGCGTTCTACGCCGACGGGACGGGTACGTCCCATATGCGCCTGTCGTACTGCTTCCCGCCCCCCGAGCGGATCCGTGAGGGTGTCCGCCGACTCGCCGGCGTGATCGAGGAGGAGACGGAGCTGAGGGAGACCTTCGGCCCGTCGGCCGGGCGGGTCCGGACCGCCGCCACCCGTTCGGTCGCAGAAGCGCCCGCACCGGACATCGCGTGAGTCCGCAGACAGGGTCGGTTCTTGTCACGTCAGCAACCGCAGCAGACACCCAGGACGAGCTCGGACGCGTGGTCGTGCTGGCCGGTGGCCTGACCCACGAGCGTGACGTCTCGCTCCGGTCCGGGCGCCGGGTCGCCGACGCGCTGCACCACATCGGGGTCGACGCCGTTCTGCTGGATGCGGACGCCGGCCTGCTGACCACCCTGGAAGAGCTCCGTCCGGACGCGGTGTTCATCGCCCTGCACGGCGGCGCGGGCGAGGACGGTGCCGTCCGCGGCGTCCTGGACCTGGTCGGCGTCCCCTACGTCGGCGCAACGCCCGATGCCTGCCGGATGGCCTTCGACAAGCCCAGCGCGAAGGCGGCCGTGCGCGCGGCCGGACTGTCCACACCGCGCTCGGTAGCGCTACCGCACAGCACGTTCCGCGAGCTCGGTGCGGGCGTCGTGCTGGCCCGCCTGGTCGAGCGGCTGGGTCTGCCGTTGATGGTGAAGCCGGCCCGCGGCGGCTCCGCGCTGGGCGCCGTCGGGGTGACCGATGCTGCCGACCTCCCGGCGGCGATGGTCACCTGCTTCTCCTACGGCGACACCGCGCTCGTCGAGCGGTTCGTGGACGGGACAGAGGTCGCCGTGACGGTCATCGACCGCGGCGAGGGGCCGGTCGCCCTGCCCGCTGTCGAGATCGCTCCCGCCGACGGCGTCTTCGACTACGCGGCGCGCTACACGGCCGGCTACACGGAGTACTACGCGCCGGCCCGGCTGACCGGCGACATCTCGGCCGTCGTCGCCGACGCAGCGGTCCGGGCACACCAGGTGCTCGGGCTGCGCGACCTGTCGCGCACCGATCTCGTCGTTGACCGGATGGGGGTCGCGCAGTTCCTGGAGGTCAACGTCGCTCCCGGAATGACCGAGACCAGCCTGCTGCCCATGGCGGTCGCCGCGGCCGGACTCGAGCTGGGGGCACTCTGTCGCCTCCTGCTGTTGGCGGCAGCCCAGCGAGGCTGACCTGGCGCTGGGCGACTAGCCGGGCTGCTTGCCGGCGACGTTGATGCCAGGGGCCATCACCGTCAGGATGCGGTCGAGGTCCTCCGGCGAGGCGAACTCGATGAGGATCCTCCCCTTGCTGCGGCCGAGGTCGACCCGCACCGTCGTCTCCAACCTGTCGGCCAGCCTCTCGGCCACCGTCGTGAGGCCGGCATCGGTGAGGCGGGGCCGACTCGGCGTACGGCTGGGGCGCGAGTCGCCGCGCACGGCGACCGCCTCCTCGACCGCACGCACGCTCATCCCCTCGGCCACGACGCGCGCGGCCATCCGCTCCTGCTCGCCGGGGTCATCCAGTGACAGCAGCGCGCGCGCATGACCTGCGCTGAGCACGCCGGCCGCGACCCGGCGCTGCACCGGCGCAGGGAGGTTCAGCAGCCGCAGCGTGTTGGAGACCTGCGACCGCGACCGGCCGATCCGGCCGGCCAGCTCCTCGTGGGTCGCCCCGAACTCCGCGAGCAGCTGCTGATAGGCGGCGGCCTCCTCGAGCGGGTTCAGGTCCTGGCGGTGCAGGTTCTCCAGCAGAGCGTCGCGCAGCAGGTCGTCGTCCGCGGTGTCCCTGATGATGGCCGGAATGTCGGGCAGGCCCGCGAGCTGGCTGGCCCGCCAGCGGCGCTCACCCATGACCAGCTGGTAGCGCCCGGGGGACAGCTCACGCACGACGATCGGCTGGAGCAGCCCGACCTCGCGGATCGAGGTGACCAGCTCCTCCATCGCCTCCTCGGCGAACTGCCGCCGGGGCTGCCGCGGGTTGGGCTCAATGGCGCCGGTGGGCACCTCGTCGAAGCGGGCTCCCGCGACCGCAGCGACACCGTCGGGGTCAACCGGTCCGGTCGGGATGAGGGCGCCGAGCCCACGTCCGAGCCCGCCACGACGGACGTTCACCGGGCCGACTCCTGGACGACGCCGGCGGCGGCCAGTTCACGGGCGGCGGCCAGGTAGCTGGCGGCTCCTCGCGAGGACGGGTCGTAGGTGAGCACGGACTGACCGTAGCCGGGTGCCTCGGATACACGCACGCTGCGGGGGATGACCGTGGGTAGCACGATGTCGCCGAAGTGCTGGCGCACCTCGTCGGCGACCTGGTCCGCCAGCCGCGTCCGCGCGTCATACATCGTCAGCAGGATCGTCGACAGCCGCAGCTGCGGGTTCAGATGCGTCCGCACCAGGTCCACGCTGGCGAGCAGCTGGCTGAGACCCTCCAGCGCGTAGTACTCGCACTGGATCGGGATCAGCACCTCCTCCGCGGCCACCAGCGCGTTCACCGTCAACAGGCCGAGCGACGGCGGGCAGTCGATGAAGATGTAGTCCACCTCTGCGTCGTAGGCAGCCAGCGCCTTGCGCAGCCGGGACTCCCGCGCCACCACGGAGACCAGCTCGATCTCAGCGCCGGCCAGGTCGATCGTCGACGGCACACACAGCAGGTTGGGCACGTCCGGAGCGGGCGCAACGACCTCCCCGAGCGGCCGCTGGTCGATGAGTACGTCGTAGACCGACGGCACGCCGGCCTGGTGGTCTATCGCGAATGCGGTGGAGGCGTTGCCCTGCGGATCGAGGTCGATGACGAGCACGCGGGCACCCTGAAGCGCCAGGCCGACGGCGAGATTGACCGTGCTGGTCGTCTTGCCGACGCCGCCCTTCTGGTTGGCTACTGCGATCACCCGCTGCGCGCCGGGTCGAGACACCGGTGCAAGGGACGGCAGGACCTGCGGCGCTGTTTCACGTGAAACGCGGGGGGCGGCCGGTGGCGCTGTGGTGCCGCCCGCCGGTTCCGGGCGGGTCAGCCGAGGATGTGCGCCGGTCCGGAGGCGATGCAGGGGTGATTCACGTGAAACATCGCCGGGCTCGGACGCGGCGGCCGTAGCGTCGTCCGAGCTCACGGCGAACCGTCCGATGGCGGTGGCCCGCCGAGCCGGCGAACCTCGACCACGGTTGTGGGCGGGTCGATGACGCCGGCGCCGCAGGTGAGGACGCGGCCGCGCCGGCCGCCTACGCGGCGCACCAGGCTGGACGCGGCGGCCAGCTCGGCGGCCGCCTGACGACCCTTCATCGCGAGCAGCCGGCCGCCCGGCGTCAGCAGTGGCATCGCCAGCGGAAGCAACCGGCGCAACGGGGCGACCGCCCGAACCGTCACCACGTCGACCTCCACCCCGCCCACCAGCTCTTCCGCCCGCGCGCGACGCACCGTCACGGTGTCGAGTCCGAGCGCCTGCACGCACTCGACCAGGAACTCCACCCGTCGCAGCATCGGCTCGACCAGCATCACCCGGACATCGGGGCGGACCAGCGCCAGCACGATACCGGGCAGACCAGCGCCCGTACCGAGATCGAGAACACCGGCATCCGGCGGCAGCAGCTCGGCCACGACGGCACAGTTGAGCAGGTGCCGCTCCCAGATCCGCTCAGCCTCCCGAGGACCGAGCAGCCCTCGCTGCACCGCGACATCGGCCAACATCCCGGCGTACTGCTCCGCGAGGGGCAGGTAGGGGCCGAACAGGTGAGCGGCGGACGGGGGTGCCGTCCGGCCGGTCTCCATCAAGCCGGCCTGTTGAGGTGCGGGGGTCCTCAACCCGGCAGGATCACGACGTAGCGGTCCGGCTCGAGCCCGTCGGACTCGCTGCGCGCTCCATCGACCCCCGCAACCGCATCGTGGACGACCTTGCGCTCGAACGGGGTCATCGGCTCCAGCGCGACTGGCTCCCCGCTCTCTATCGCCCGCCTGGCCGCGCGGGCGCCGACCTCGGTCAGCTGCTCGCGGCGCCGGGCACGATGACCGCCGATATCGAGCATCAGCCGGCTGCGTACGCCGGTCTCCCGCAGCACCGCCAGTCGGGTCAGCTCTTGCAGGGCTTCGAGGGTCGCGCCACCCGGACCGACCAGCTTGTCGAGGTCGGGGCCGACCACCGCGACCACGGCCCGCTCACCTTCGACGTCCATGTCGATGTCGCCGTCGGAGTCGAGAATGTCCAGCAGGCGCTCCAGATAGTCGCCGGCGATGTCCCCCTCACGCACGAGCAGCGCGTCATCGGCGTTCTTGGTGCCGCGGCCGGTACTGGTCACCGCTGCGGCCGACCCCTCCGGAACCGACTCCACCGCCGCGTCGTCGCCGGGGGGCGTGAGGTCAGCATGGTCTGTGAGGCCAGCAGGGTCTGTGGGGCCAGCAGGGTCTGTGAGGTCAGGACTGCTCGCGGTGTCAGACAAGACGGTGATCCTTCGCTATGAGGGTCAGGGCGCTCAGCGCCGGCCGCCGCGGCGGCCCTTGCGCTTGCCACGGTTGCCACCCGGCCGGCGGGCACCGACTGCAGCGACCGCAGGCGTGGACGTCGGCGTGCCTGCCGGCTGCGCCACGGCAGGAGGAACGGCGGAACTCGAGGCAGTGCCGGCCTGGCCGGCGGGCCGGGCCCCGTTGGTCGATGGCTTGTCTGCACCGGTGGGCTTGCGCGGGGCGGGAGAAAGCGGAGCCGCCGACTTGCCCGGAGTGGGCTTGGGCGGCGCGGCGGGCCGGCCGGCGCCTGCGCCCGCTACCGCGACGGGCGGCATCCGCCGGATCACGAAGGCCTGCTGACCCATGCTCCACAGGTTGGTGGTCAGCCAGTACAGCAGCACCCCGAGGGGGAACCGGAAGCCGAAGATGGCGAAAGAGAACGGCAGGACGTAGAGCATGAGCTTCTGGACCTGAGCCTGCTGTCCCTCGACCGGGCCGCTGCGGGCCATCATCTGGCGCTGGGTGATGAAGGTGCTCAGACCCATCAGCACGATCATGATCACCGCCAGCACACGTACGCCGGTGGCGTGCGCGTTCAGGAAGGTCAGCAGTGAGGTCGGCGAGTTGAACGCGGCGGCAATCGGCGCCACGCCGAAGATCTTCGCGTGGGCCGCGCTCTCGACCTGAGCCTGGGTCAGGCCGCTGCTCGCCCGGAACACGTAGTGCCCGGGTCCGCCACTGGGCTTGATCCGATCCAGCACATGGAACAGGGCGAAGAACACAGGGAGCTGCAGCACCAGCGGGAGGCAGCCCGCGATCGGGTTGGCGTTGTGCTCCTTGTAGAGCTTCATCATCTCGACGTTGAGCTGCTCGCGGTTGCCCTTGTACTTCTTCTGCAGCTCCTTCATCTGCGGCTGCAGCGTCTGCATCGCCCGCTGGGCCCGGATCTGCTTGACGAACAAGGGGAACAGCAGCAGCCGCATCGCCACCGTCAGCAGCACGATGGACAAAGCCCACGACGCCCCGCTGTCCGCCCCGAACACCGGTGCCAGGCCGGCATGGATGCCGACCACGATCTTGGCTATCACTTCGTACAGCCAGTTCAGCACCGCGTTGCTCCTGACGGGGAGGTCGAGACTCGGGTCGAGCGCTGGATGGACGGGCCTTCTGCCGGGCGTTCGATCGGCGGTTCGGTGATGCTGTCCGGCCGGCTCGGCGGAACCGGGTCGTGGCCCCCGGGGTTGAACGGGTGGCAGCGCACCAACCGGCGCAGCGCCAGCCAGCTCCCGCGCCAGACGCCATGGCTGACCAACGCCTCGACGGCATAGCTGCTGCAACTAGGGGCGAAGCGGCAACGCGGTCCGAGCAACGGGCTGACTCCCCGTTGGTACGCCTTGATGATAGCCACCAGCAGCCGGGCGGCCGGGTGCGGCCGGGCTGCCGCGGCGGACGGGAGCGGCGTCACGGTCCGACCGGACTCAGCCGGCGCATCAGCGCGTCGAGCTCACGGTCGAGCTGGGCGGAGCACAGGCCGGCGGCGGGTGGCAGCACGCGGAGAACGAGCAGAGACCCGGCCGGCAAGGTGCGACGGCGCATCAGCTCCCGAAGCCGGCGTCGGACCCGGTTGCGGACCACCGCCCCACCCACCCCGCGGCTGACGATGAAGCCCACCCGTCCGGCGTCGGCAGACTGGTCGAGGAGCAGGTAGCCCGCCAGGGTCCGGCGGCCGGCTCGTTGTCCATGGGCGACCACCTGACGGAACTCGGTCCGGTGGCGGATTCGCCGGTCAGCCGGCAGCACGACGCGGGCGCCGGTCGAGATCGGGTCGGTAGGGAACGGGCCGGTGGGGAACGGGCCGGTCGAGATCAGGCCGAGAGCTCGCGACGGCCCTTGGCGCGTCGCGTGGCCAGGATCGCCCGTCCGGCCCGGGTGCGCATCCGCAGTCGGAAGCCGTGCGTCTTCGCCCGCCGACGGTTGTTCGGCTGGAAGGTGCGCTTGCTCACGAGTCGACTCCATCGGCGGTTTCTCGGTCGGTCAGAACTCCACGGACGGCAGGCTTCGCCGAGGGCAGACGTGGTTCCTCACGGTACGTATTGCCGTGACACCGGTCAAACGACGACACGCGCCGACACTCGATGGTGACGTTGGGTGACATCGGCTGAACTCCTTGCAGCCACCCCGCGCCGCTGTTAGCGTCCGCCTCGCCGGACCTTCCTCCACCCCTGCCAGCGGGACACGCGACTGGCTCGGGGTGCGCGGCCTCCACGACGTGAGGTGCGTTCACCGGTACCGCGGTCGACTGGCCGCGTGCTGCTCCCTCCCTCGTATGCACAGGCTGTGGACGGACGTGTGGATGACGCTATCGCCGGGGCAGGCTGTCCGCAGCGGTGAGCACGCCGTCACCCACCCGGGGACGGCCGACGGTACGAACGGCGCGCCACAAGGGCAGCAAGGGGAAACGCACGTGTCGGACACCGACCAGGATCTCGAGAAGGTCTGGTTGCGCTTCCTCGAGGGACTGACCGACGACTCCGTCAGCCGTCAGCACCGCGCCTGGATGGCGCTGACCCGCCCTCTCGGCCTGGTCGAGGACACCGCCCTGCTGGCGGCGCCCAACGACTTCGTCAAGGACGTGCTGGAGACCCGCCTGCGTCCACTGATCGCCGCGGCCCTCAGCGACGAGTTCGCCCGCCCGATCCGCGTGGCGGTGACCATCGAGTCCACGCCGGCGCCCGGACAGGAACGGTCCGCCGGTTCCGGCGACGGGTTCGACGACACGTTCGGCGACCGGTTCGACGACAGCGGCAGCGAGTTCGCCGGGGACGACGACCCCGGTCAGGACGGTCCGTGGGCGATCGGGCCACCCCGTGGGACCCGGGGGACCGGTCGGGACGCGATGCCCAGCCGGCCGTCCGAACCGACCCGGCTCAATCCGAAATACGCTTTCGAGAGCTTCGTCATCGGCGCCAGCAACAGGTTTGCCCACGCCGCCGCGGTCGCCGTGGCCGAGGCGCCGGCGAAGGCCTACAACCCGTTGTTCATCTACGGCGAGTCAGGCCTGGGAAAAACGCACCTGCTGCACGCCATCGGCCACTACGCCCAGCATCTGTTCTCCGGCGCCAGGGTGCGCTACGTCAGCTGCGAGGAGTTCACCAACGACTTCATCAACTCGATCCGCGACGACAAGGCCTCCGCCTTCCACCGTCGCTATCGGGACAACGACATCCTGCTCGTCGACGACATCCAGTTCCTGGAGAACAAGGTTCAGACGCAGGAAGAGTTCTTCCACACGTTCAACACGCTGCACAACAGCAACAAGCAGATCGTCATCACCTCGGATCGGCCGCCCAAGCAGCTGGCGGCGCTGGAGGACCGGCTGCGCAGCCGGTTCGAGTGGGGCCTGCTCACCGACGTCCAGCCGCCCGACCTCGAGACCCGCATCGCGATCCTGCGCAAGAAGGCGTCCCAGGAGCGGCTCAACGCACCGCCGGACGTTCTCGAGTTCATCGCCAGCAAGATCCAGAGCAATATTCGCGAGCTTGAGGGTGCCCTGATCCGGGTGACCGCGTTCGCCAGCCTCAACCGACAGGTCGTCGATCTCCCTCTTGCCGAGATCGTGCTCAAGGACCTCATCCCGGAGCACGGGGGTCCACAGATCACGGCCGCTGTGATCATGGCAGTGACGGCTGAGTACTTCTCACTGACGATGGAGGATCTGGGCGGCTCCTCCCGCAGCCGGATGCTTGTGACGGCCCGCCAGATCGCCATGTACCTGTGCCGGGAGCTGACCGAGCTCTCCCTGCCCAAGATCGGTCAGGCGTTCGGTGGGCGGGACCACACCACTGTCATGCACGCCGACCGCAAGATCCGCGCCCTGATGGCCGAGCGCCGCGCGATCTACAACCAGGTCAGTGAGCTGACCAACCGGATCAAGCTGCGGGCCCGGCAGACGTCATGACTAGTCCGTTCGGGTCCCGTGCACAGCTTGGGGACAACCCTGTGGATCGTCCCGGCTCTCCTGGGGACGTACGGCGGCCGGTGCGAGTTGCGCACCGGTACAAGGGTTTTGTCGTAGCCGCCATCCACAGTGGCGGTGCACCCCGGTCCGCGTCCGGCCTGCGCAGCAGCCGGTTGTCCACAGATCGCACACCCCCTACGACGGTGACGAGTAGATGTCTTTCCACGAGATGAGACTCACGACATCCTGTGCAAGCCGGTCCGGAGCGGGCTCGTCCCGAGTCCGGCGGGGGACCTGGAGTCGAGAAGGGGTCCAGCGATGAGACTGCGCGTGGAGCGTGACGTCCTGGCCGACGCGGTTGCCTGGGCTGCCCGTAGCCTGCCGGCCCGCCCGACCGTTCCCGTGCTGGCCGGCCTCTTGCTGGAGGCTGCCGGGCACCAGCTGACGCTGTCCGGGTTCGACTACGAGGTGTCGGCGCAGGTCGGTGTCGACGTGACCGCGGCCGAAGGCGGCCGGGTGCTGGTGTCCGGACGACTGCTCGCCGAGATCACCCGCAGCCTGCCGGCCCAGCCGGTCGAGCTGGCGACGGACGGCTCCCGGCTGGTGCTGACTTGCGGCACCGCCCGGTTCACGCTGCCGACGCTGCCGGTCGAGGACTACCCCGCGCTGCCCGAGATGCCGGCCGGTGCCGGCTCGCTGGAGAGCGACGTGTTCGCGGCAGCGGTCGCCCAGGTCGCCATCGCCGCCGGCCGGGACGACACCCTGCCGGTGCTGACCGGCGTACGGCTGGAGATCGACGGCGAGAAGCTCACCCTGGCGGCAACCGACCGCTACCGGCTCGCCGTCCGCGAGCTGCCGTGGAAGCCGGGGCAGACCGGCCTGACGGCCACGGCGCTGGTGCCCTCCCGCACGCTGGCCGACACGGCCAAGACGCTGACGACCGGGGCCGAGGTGTCGCTGGCGCTCGCTACCGGGTCGGCCGGCGACGGCATGATCGGTTTCGAGGGCGGTGGGCGGCGGACCACCACCCGGCTGCTCGACGGTGAGTTCCCGAAGTACCGGGCGCTGTTCCCCGCCGAGGCTGTCTCGACGGCGCTGGTGTCGACCGGAGCATTCGTCGACGCGGTGAAGCGGGTGGCGCTGGTCGCTGCCCGCAACACCCCGATCCGGCTGTCCTTCGCCGGCACGGAAGTGGTGCTCGAGGCCGGGGGCGGTGACGAGGCAGCAGCGTCCGAAGCCCTGGAGGCCGGCTTCGAGGGGGAGCCGCTGACGGTGGCCTTCAACCCGATGTACCTGCTGGACGGGCTCGTGGCCATCGACTCCGACGTGGCCCGGCTGTCGTTCACGACACCCACCAAGCCGACAGTGATCACGGGCAAGGACGTGGGCGGGGACTACCGCTACCTGCTGATGCCGGTCCGGCTCTCCGGCTGAGCCACCGGCCGCCCCGGGGTCGACCCGGAGTAGCCTCCACCCGCACCGGGCGCGGGATGTCGTCGGATCGGGAGGCAGCGCGTGGACATCGGCATGGTGGGCCTGGGCAAGATGGGCAAGAACATGGCCGAGCGGCTGCGCCGCGGTGGCCACACCGTCGTCGGCTTCGACAGCTCTCCCGACGCCCGCGACGTCGACTCGCTCGAGGAGCTGGTCAAGGCGCTGCCCGCACCGCGGGTGGTGTGGGTGATGGTGCCGGCCGGCGAGCCGACGTACGAGACTGTGGGCACGCTGCGGGACCTGCTCGACGAGGGTGACGTGATCGTCGACGGGGGCAACTCGCGCTACACGGACGACCAGCGGCACGCCGACGACCTGGCCGAGAAGAGCATCGGCTTCGTCGACGCGGGCGTGAGCGGCGGGGTCTGGGGCCTGGACAACGGTTATGCCCTGATGGTCGGCGGCACCGACGAGCACGTCGCGACCGTGCAGCCGGTCTTCGACACCCTCAAGCCGGAGGGGGACGCCGGCTTCGTGCACGCCGGCCCGGTCGGGGCCGGCCACTTCGCCAAGATGGTGCACAACGGCATCGAGTACGGGCTGATGCAGGCCTACGCCGAGGGCTGGGAACTGCTCACCGCGACCGACGTGGTGCACGACGTCCCTGGCGTGATCAAGTCCTGGACCCAGGGCACGGTGATCCGGTCCTGGCTGCTCGACCTGCTGGTCCGGGCCCTGGAGGTCGACCCGGACCTGCACGAGCTCCGGGGCTACGCGCAGGACTCCGGTGAGGGGCGCTGGACCTTGCAGGCGGCGGTCGACCACGCCGTACCGATGCCGGTGATCGCGGCAGCGCTGTTCTCGCGGTTCGCCTCCCGTCAGGACGACTCGCCGGCGATGAAGGTGGTGGCGGCGCTGCGCAACCAGTTCGGTGGCCACGCCGTCACGGCGCAGCCTGGCGAGACCGGCAAGGGCGCGGATGCTCCCGGTGCCGACGCCGGCGGTGAGCAGGACGTCGCCGAGACCAAGCGCTGACACCCGTCCATCGATCCGGGGCCCCCGACTGTCGTGTACGTCGCCCATCTCTCACTGACCGACTTCCGCAGCTATCCCGCGCTCGAGCTGCCGTTGGAGCGGGGGACGACGGCGCTGGTCGGACCCAACGGGCAGGGCAAGACCAACGTGGTGGAGGCGATCGGGTACGTCTCGACGCTGGGCAGCCACCGGGTTGCTGCCGATGCGCCGCTGGTGCGGGCCGGGAGCGAGCGGGCGGTGGTGCGGGCCGCTGTCGTCCGGGACGAGCGCAGCACGCTCGTCGAGATCGAGCTCAACCCGGGGCGGGCCAACCGGGCCCGGCTCAACCGCTCCCCGGTGCCGCGGCCGCGCGAGGTGCTCGGGGTGTTGCGGAGCGTGCTGTTCGCGCCGGAGGACCTGGCCCTGGTCCGCGGCGACCCGGGTGAGCGCCGCCGCTTCCTCGACGACCTGCTGGTAGCCCGCTCGCCCCGGTACGCCGCGGTCCGCGCCGACTACGACCGGGTGCTCAAGCAGCGCAACGCGCTGCTCAAGTCGGCCGGCCCGGCCCGTCGCGGCGGCAGCGACTTCCGCACGCTCGACGTGTGGGACGCCCACCTGGCCCGAAGTGGTGCCGAGCTGCTCGCCGGGCGGCTGCAGGTGGTGGAGGGGCTGCGGCCGCTTGTCGACAAGGCCTACGACGCGGTGTCGTCCGGGTCCGGGCCGACCGCGGTGGACTACAAGAGCTCGCTGGGCCCCGACGTACCGTTGGTGGCGGACAAGGACGTCCTCGGCGCGGCGCTGCTGGCCGAGCTGACCCGGTCGCGGCCGGCCGAGCTGGACCGGGGAGTCAGCCTGGTGGGCCCGCACCGCGACGACCTGGTGCTCGGGATCGGGGCGTTCGCCGCGAAGGGGTATGCCAGCCACGGCGAGTCCTGGTCGATGGCGCTCGCGCTCCGGCTGGCCTCCTACGACCTGTTGCGTGCCGACGGGGGTGAGCCGATCCTGATGCTCGACGACGTCTTCGCAGAGCTCGACACCGGTCGGCGCCAGCGGCTGGCCGAGCTGGTCGCCGGAGCCGAGCAGGTGCTGGTCACCGCGGCAGTGGCTGCGGACGTACCCGAGCAGCTGGCCGGGGCGCGTTACGACGTCGCGGGAGGTGTGGTGCTGCGTGTCCGATGACAGCGACCTGCTGCCTACGCCGCCAGGGACGCCGTCCCCGACCAAGCCCGAGCCCGACCGCGGCGCGGACCTGGCCCGGCAGGCACTGGAGCAGGCCAGGGCAGCTGCCCGGGCCCGAGGGATGGTC
>JALYXH010000036.1 GCA_030947185.1 Actinomycetota bacterium
TCCGGCCGTCGTCTCGACAAGAGCACGGTCGGCTTGATCCGGCCGGGGCGAAGGGGTGTCCGCGGGTGCCTACTGTTGGCGTCGTTCCTGTCGATGGATGGTCGTGGCCGTCATCGCCGAGTTCGACCGTCTTGCTGAGCTGGCGTCGTATGACGTCCTGGACACAGCGCCGGAGCCGGAATTCGACGAGATCGTGCAGACCGCGGCGGAAATTGCCGGCTGCTCGACTGCGCTGGTGAGCCTGCTGGACGAAGACAGGCAGTGGTTCAAGGCCCGCTGCGGGCTCGACGTCCCCCACACGCCACGAGACCAGGCGTTTTGCGAGCACGTCCTGCGCGCCGACGCCGCGCTGATCGTCCCGGATGCCACAGCTGACCCACGATTTTGGGCGAACCCGCTCGTGACCGGGCCGCCCCGGATCCGCTTCTATGCCGGCTTCCCTCTACGGACTCCGACTGGGGCGGTCCTAGGGACCTTGTGCGTGCTTGGCTACGAGCCGCGGCCGCAGGGCCTGACCGACGGGCAGCAGCGGCTCCTCCGGGTTTTGGCGTCGCAGGTCATGACCCAGCTGGAGCTGCGGCGCGCACTCGCGCTGCAGCAGGAGACCGTGCGCGACCTCGGACTGGCGCTCGGAACGTACCGAGCCCTCGCTGACCACGCCACAGACGTCGTGAGCAAGCACCTGCCGGACGGGACGACGCTGTACGTTTCCCCGTCGATCCGCTCCGTGCTGGGCTACGACCCGGACGGTGAGATCGGGCGGTCCGCCCCCGAACGGGTCCACCCCGACGACGCCCCGAGGATGCGCGAAGCAATGGGTGCCGTTCTCTCAGGGTCGCCGGCGACAGCCACGGTCCGGTCCCGCCACGCCGACGGCACCTGGCGTCACCTGGAGATCCACCTGTCGCCCGTCCGCGATGAGACCGGGGGCGTTGCCCAGATCCACTCCGCGGCACGGGACGTCGGCGAGCGACACGAGGCGGAGCAGCGCCTGCGCCTGTCCGAGGAGCGCTTCAGGGTCCTGTTCGACGCGAACCCGGTCGGCCAGGTCGAGATGTCGGCGGGCGGCGTCGTGCAGCGGGTCAACCAGGCGTTCGCCGACCTCGTCGGCGTCGACCCCGAGACGCTGGTCGGACTCACGCCGGAGTGGGCGACAGCCGAGCAGGACCGGCCAGCGCAGGAAGTCGCGGTGCAGTCCGCCACCAGCGCGCCGGGAACTGTGCTGTACACCGAGCGGACCCTGCGCCGCAGCGACGGCAGCGACGTCGAGATCGCCGGGACCGTCGTCGGTGTCCCCGACGACGACGGCCGCACCACCATCCTGATCGGCAGTGCCATCGACGTCACGGCCCGCAACCAGGCGCAACGCCGTCTCGTCGAGCTGTCCGACGAGCTCCGCATCGCACGCGACGAAGCGGTCCGGCGCCATGCCTTCAGCGACACGGTCCTGCAGACCCTCCGGGTCGGCATCGTTGTGTGCGACGCCGAAGGCAGGCTCACGACGTTCAACGGGGCGACCCGTGAGTTCCACGGGATGCCCGCGGACCCGACGGTCGACCCGGCCCACTGGGCCGACCGGTACGCCCTGTACAACGAGGACGGCGTGACGCCGCTGCGTCGCGACCAGGTCCCGCTGCTCCGGGCGCTCACCGACGGCAACGTGGAGGGCGCCGTCATCGTGATCGCGCCGGACGGGCTGCCCGCCCGCACCGTGCGCTGCGACGGGCGCGCGATGCGTGACCCCGACGGCCGGCTGCTCGGCGCCGTGGTCGCCATGAGCGACATCACCCAGGCCCGCAGCACCGCCAAGGCCCTGGCCGAGCACGCCGAGTACACCCGGGTCCTGCTGGAGAACGCGCATGCCGCCATCTGGTCCTGCGACGTGACCGGCCGGCCCACCTTCATCAATCCGACCGCCCAGGAGGTCCTAGGCTGGCCCGACCTGGACACCCTGACCGGCTTGTTCGACCGCGGCGAGTTAGCCCACCTGTCCACCGCCGTTGAGATCCTGCATCCGGACGGCGCGGCGATGGACGCTGCCGAGCGCCCGCTCGCCCGTGCGCTCGCCGGCGAGCACACGGGCGAGATCGAGGTCCTGCTCTCGGCGCCGGGTCGCCCGACACGCAGCCTGCTGCTGCAGGCCAGCCCGTTGCGCGACAGCGCTGGAGCCGTCAGCGGCGCCCTGCTGACGGGGCACGACGTCACTGCCCTGCGGGCGTCGGAGGCCCGGTTCCGCGCGGCGTTCCACGACGGCCCGACCCCCGTCGCCCGGCTCGACCGGCACGGCGTCGTCCTGGAAGCCAACCCCGCCCTGCGCCGACTGACCAGCCTGCGCCAGCGGAATCTCGTCGGCCAAAAGCTCACTCACCACGTCGCCGCCGACGACCGCCGCCGACTCCAGCGCGTCCTTGCCGGCCCAGGCACCGGCGCCCAGCCAGCGGAGCTGCGGCTGCTGCGCGCCGACGGCACCGGGATCTGGTGCGAACTGGCCACGACCGTCACCGTCGAACCGGACGGCTCCGTCTCCGTTCTGGCGCAGTTCCTCGACGTTCATGCCCGCAAGCTCCAAGAACTGTCGCTCGAACGCGCAGCCCGCCGCGACCCGCTGACCGGCCTGGCCAACCGGACTGAGCTGGTCACCCGCATCCGGAAACTGCTGGACGGGCCTGCGGGCACGACGGCGGGCCTGCTGTTCCTCGACCTCGACGGCTTCAAAGCCGTCAACGACACGCACGGCCACGACGCCGGGGACGCGATCCTCGTTGAAGTCGCGGACCGCCTCGTCGCCGCCGTCCGACCCGACGACGCAGTCCTGCGCCTTGGCGGAGACGAGTTTCTGGTGATCTGCCCCGTCCCCCTCAACGCCCCCGAAGCGCCGATGCAGGCGCTGGCAGAAAGGCTGGAGCGCGCGATCTCCCTTCCGATCAAGGTTCGGGGCATCACCCTTACCGTCGGCGGCAGCGTTGGAGTCGCCGTCGGACGCCGCGGACAGACACCTCAGGAGATCGTCGACGCCGCCGACCGCTCCATGTACCAGCGCAAGCACGAGAGATTGCAGCCCACCGAGTCGTAACCGACCGCGTACCAAAGGGGCTACACGCCTCGGCCTCGTCACAATGGCGCTGCTCGTCGGGAACAACGGCCGGAGGCGGGCGCCCGGCGAGACGCACCGTTCCCGGCGCCACTGCACGACGGCGCCGGCGTCTTCGGTGGACGGGGCCGACCCCTTCGCGAGCCAGGCGGCACCTGTCGGGCTGTCGTTGAGGGTCTTCCAGACGCCCGACGGCCGGCGCGGTGCCCCGACGGTAGCGCCGCCGCCGACCGTGGTGTAGCGGGCTACTTACATGCTCCGTGTACCCGGCCGTACATGCTCGTCAGCACCCGCGCTGGCGGCGACTACCTCGGCCGAAGGCTGCCCTTGTAAGCCAGCCGCGTTCACGTCAATCGTCATCCAGGCTTAAGGCTGTATCGGTGCGGAGCGACCGCACAACGTCGCGCAGCAGTCGGAGAGCTCCGCCCCCGATGACGACGGCAATGAGCACTGAGAGCGCCGAATCGACCCAGTAGAACCGGCCGGTGAGGTAAATAACCGCGCCGCCGATAGCGACAGCTGCGGATGCGACCGCGTCGGAGATCGTGTCCAGGAGCACTGACCGCATGTGCAGGTCTTCGCTGCCCGCGCCGGTTCCGAGCACGAAGACGCCCGCGAGCATAACCGCGGTGGCGACGGCGCTAACTATCAACACGGGCAAGCCGTGGACCTCCGGCGTTCCGTTGAGAAGGCGACGTCCGCCGGCGACCAGGACGAACACCGAGACAGTCAGCAAAGCCGTCGCGTTGATGCCAGCGACGTACGTGGGCGCCTTGGACTGCTCGCCGTGGCGGTTCTTCAGGGTGACGGCGAGGATCCCCAGCGCGATGGCGGCGCTGTCGGCGACGTAGTCACCGCCGGCGGCGAGGACTCCGAGCGACCGGGCGGCGATCCCCACGATCACCAGCGCCGCGATCATCGCGAGATTGAAGGCGAGCACGATCGTCAGCCGCCGGTGCTGGGACATGGCGGCCACGCTAGTGGCGACGCGAGTTGGACGGCCTTCCCCGGCCCCTCGGCAGGGGGTCTCACCCCGATCAACCTCTGCGGAGAGACGGCCGACCGCCTCCCAGTCCTACGGTCGCAGCAAAACGAAGAGACTGTGAGAATCCGCATTGCCAACTCCCGCCGGGGACGGACACCAGGACGGTCCGGCCGTGCGCGGTTATGTGCCGTAGCCCGATCCTCCTGCCGTCCAAGATCGGCCGCGTGGTGACTGCCGCGCGCTGCGGTGCATCGATAGGGTTGATCTGAATCATCCATGATCGGCATCTCAGAAGCCGATGGGGGTTCTGACTCTTGTCCCCCTCCTCATCGAGCATGGTCGTTCGTTAGGCCCGCGGCCTAACATTCGCGGACTAGCCCGGAACTACCCGGAACATCGCGGAGAACGACACCCCGGCGGACCTGCGAAAACACAAAAAGCGCAGGTCAGAGGGGGTGCAAGCGTCGGTTTCAAGTCCCCCCTCGGACACTCTTGTAATATGCCCCTGACCTGCGACATAGGTGCATAATCGCCTCATCGACATCTTCATGGCCTAACCGATTACCGGCGATCGCAGCCAATGTCCACTTTGCCGTGGCCTCACGGGACACCGGGGCCTCACGAGTTCTTGCGGTGGTCGGGCCGAGGGCCGCAGATTGGGGCGACGCGCTGGCGGCCGTGTCGCGCCTGAGCGCGTACGGTCGAGAGACAAGAGGGGTTCAACCAGAGGTCCTCGTAAGCCATTGGCACCCATCGCCATGGTCCACCCCCGCCCAGTGCCAGTAGATCGACCGCCCCGAGCCCACCCGTCCCCAGCCACCGTGGCTGGTGCCGATCCGGACCGCGATGACAGGCTCACACCGCCGCCTGTGCCGGCTTCGTCAGTCGCTGTGCAGCTCGGTGGGGATGCGGTGGTCTTCTCCGCTCCGCAGATGAGCGCTGTCCGAGGCTCGCTGCCTCTCGGCGGACCTGTTCCTGAAACTCCTGGAACGACCCAGGAGCCCCCGCAGGGCGCAGCCTCACGGCCGCCGACCAAGAGGGCTGCCGCGTCATCAGAACTGACCGTCGCGGACGAGCGGGACCAGGCCGGTGAACGCCGGGACCGCGCAGCGGACCGGCGGGACGAGGACGGCCAGCACCGCGACCAGGCTGCTCAGCACCGCGACCACGTTGCCCGGCAGCGCGATCACCTGGCGCACCAGCGCGATCTCGCCGCGGTGTCGGCCGAGGCCCGACCAGACGCGGGCTACAGCCCGGCTGCCCTCGACCGCTCCGCGCAGGCACGCCGCGAGGCAGGCCTGGACCGGATGGAGGCATCGGAAGATCGCCGAGTTGGCGCGAGCGAGCGCTCATCAGCCCACAGCGACAGGGACATTGCTCTCGCCGACCGTGGTACCGCCCTCGCCGACCGAGGAGCCGCAGCACAGGAACGAGCTTCCTCCTTCACTGACGGGCTGACCGGTCTGTACCTGCGGGGCGCCGGGGTCATCGAGTTGGAGCGCGAGATCACCCGGGCCAGACGGACTAGGCAGTCATTGGTCCTGGCCTTCCTGGACGTCGACCACCTCAAGGCGATCAACGACTCAGGCGGTCACGCGGCAGGTGACCAACTGCTGGTGGCGGTCGCCAGCACCTTGAAGTCGGTGCTGCGACCGTACGACATCGTGGTGCGATATGGGGGCGACGAGTTCGTGTGTGCCCTACCCGGGATGCGCAAGGCCGGTGCCACCAGGCGATTCGCACAGGTCAACACGGCCCTGGCGACCGGCGAGCACCAAGGAGAGGTGACCGTCGGCCTGGCCGAGCTGCGCCCTGACGACTCCTTGGACGACCTCATCGCCCGGGCGGACGCTGCCCTTTACGAACTGCGGCAGGCACGGCCGGGCGCCGAGTCGGAACGGCTCGCTTCGATCGGCGGCCCTCGACAGATGCCCCCACCAAGCGCGTAGGTTGGCACTTCGAGCGGGGTCCGCTCAGGGGCTCGTGTCAGTAACCGGCGGTGGCCTTCATGGCCCGCAACAATCTTTCCAACCTGATCTCCTCCCAAGAGGGCAGCAGAGCCAATGCTCGAGGTGTTCTGCGGGAGATGGCGCAGGCGAAGGCGTCTGTGGCTCCGCGTGACCCTTCGCCCACGACCAACCTGCCTGATCCCGGTGCCGGCCTGGCGGTCTTCGCTCGACGCCGGGTTCGCACCGGCCTGAGGGCCCTTCGGGCGACGCGGGGAGGTCCCGGTCGGCGATGACCGGGCCGGTCCCGGAGAACCCCGGCACCCGTGGCCAACTGCATGCTGACGAGTTCTTGGCGGAGTTGCGGCTCCCTGCGAAGCCCGCCAGCCTGCGGGCCGCACGGCGCTTCGTGGTGGCCGAACTAGCAGCAGCTGGAATGTCCGTCGTAGAGGAGCGGGCCGTCCTGTTGGCCGGCGAGGTGGTCAGCAACGCCTTCTCGCATGAACGGACCTCCATCCGACTCCGGCTTCGTCGACAGGGAGCAGCCGTCCGAATCGAGATTTTTGACGACAACCCGAACTATCCGACGCTCAGAATGGTGCCTGCTACGGCGGTCACCGGCCGGGGGTCTCGTCCTGGTCCCCAACCTTGCCGACCAGTGGGGCATCGATCTCACTCACCCGGGCAGGGTCATCTGGTTCACTCTCAGCACGGACCTCCCGCGGGCCCGCGACGAGACTCAACGCAGGGCAGCGGCCTACGGCGACCGGCTGACCCCACCACGCGGTATGCCGCAACGTCGTAGCCGGTAGACGTTGGCGAGGTGCCAGCAGGGTGCTTCGAGAGCTCTCGTCATCACGGTCTGGTCTCCGTAAGCCGGGGTGCGCGCGACCGGCGATGGTCGATCGGGGCCAGCGCCGATCGCGCATCACGCGCGGCGACCACCGAACCGGCGACCCAGCCCGGAGCCCTGCCGTCCACCGGCGCATGGATCGGCTCCATGTCGTGCCCCGACCGGGCGAGCAGCCACGCCGTCAGCGAGTTGGAGTTCCACATGTCTCCGGTTCGCAGCTCGTCTCGGCCCCAGGTGGCGGCAGGAACCGTCGGAACGAGCGCGAACGACCGAGGACCCGGGCTCCGACGGCCCCCTCGCAGACCACACCGCGGTCGGCAGCCTTCTCCCCCACGCGGGAGTCATCGCGATCACGTGCCGCCCGTCGGCAACGTTCACCTCGAGGGCGGAGTGATAGAGGTCGCGCGCCGGACGGTGCTGATGCCGCGAAACGAGCGCCTCGAAGAGGCGCCCGTTCCACCGGACAGAGCGTCCGCCGGCTCCCAGCGGCAGCCAGTAGAGGTCGATGCTCGCCTCTACCGCCGGGGGCAGGTCCATGGCCATCAGCTCGGTCCGCGATCGCTCGGGACTAGCCGGCGACCGCTGCGGACCCGTTCGCAGCCGGATGCCTGACGACCACCACCGGACAGGAGGCGTGGGCGACGCAGTGCTCGCTCACCGAACCGAGCAGCATCCCCGCAAAGGCTCCGTGGCCGCGGCTTCCGACGACGAGCAGGGCGGCGCCCTTGGCTGCCTCGACGAGCGTGCTGACCGGGTGACCCTCGACCACCTGGGTGGTCAGACCGAGCGGCCGGTCGGCGCCGAACATCTCGTCGACGACCTCCTCGAGCGCCTTGGCCGTCGCGCCCTCGATGTCGAAGTCGTACGGGTAGAGCGGGACCAGGCCGTAGGTACCTGGCACCTGCCAGGCCATCTGCGCGTGCACGTCCGCGCTCGTCAGCCCGGCCTGTACGACGGCCCAGCGAAGAGCGTCTTTTGACGCCTCCGATCCGTCGACACCGACGACGATGACTGGGCGGCGGACCTGCGTGGTTTCTGTCATGGCAACTTCTCCTTTAATGGTGGGGACGAGTGGCCGGCCGGACCGGGCCAACCCCGATCCGGCCCGTGGTGGGTCTGCTAGGCAGCGGGAACCAATTCCGGTGAGGTGATGAACGCCTCCGTCTGCGCCATCCGTCGCAGGTGCCGCACCCCCAGCAGGGACAGGATCAACATCAGCCCGGCGAGGACGAACGAGGAGATCGCGGCGATCAGCGCGAGCTGTCCGATCTTCCAAAAGGCGTAGGCGTTCAGCAGCAGCCCGCGCAGGGTCTCGCCGCGGAACAACGTCTGTGCCTTGGCCGCCAGGGCCGTGTCGGTCGGGTTGGCCTGGGCCGCGGTGCTCACCTCGGCGTAGGTCTTGCCAGCGGCGATGGTCTTGAGGTGCCGCCCGATGAACCCGTCGGCGTACGCCTTAGCCTGCTCACCGGAGGTCAGCTGCTGGCCGGCGTACTTCTGCAGGTCCGGGAACTCCTTCGGGTCCAGCGCGGCGCTGCCCGCAGCCGGGAAGAAGACCTTCTCGGCGACCAACTGGTCGTGCACGTTGCCGTTGGCGAAGCTGTAGCCCCACATCGCCAAACCGCCGGCGACGAGCAGGACCAGCACCAACATGCCGCCGACGGCGGTCAGGATGGTGTCGAGTGCCCTTCTACTCATGGCATTGCCTCCAGATCTGCGCCACGTGGTCCGGGGCGTCTACGTCGAATGTCGTCGGCTGCCGCGGTCCGGACCACGGTCGAAGGGCGCGACCGCACGGGACCTTCGGCCCTGATAGGGCGCACGGTCCGCGGTGATAGCGGAGCCATGCCCCGCGTCGCCGCCGGCTGGGTTTGAAGCCGGGTGAAGAGCCCGCCCGTCGAGTAGTCGCCGCACGTGCGCCGACGCCAGGCCAGCGATACTCGGGCGATGAGCAACAGCGCAGGGCAGATCCGGGTGTTTCTCCTGGACGACCACGAAGTCGTCCGGCGCGGAGTGCGCGACCTGCTGGAGTCCGAGGGTGACATCACCGTTGTCGGTGAGGCCTCGACTGCTGGGGAGGCACTCGCCAGGCTCCCGGCAGCGCACCCGGACGTGGCCGTCCTAGACGTGCGCCTGCCTGACGGCGACGGGGTCAGCGTCTGCCGGGAGCTGCGCAGCCAGCTACCCGACGTCGCCTGCCTGATGTTGACGTCATTCGCCGACGACGAGGCGCTGTTCGACGCGATCCTGGCCGGTGCGGCCGGCTACGTGCTCAAGCAGGTCCGTGGCGCGGACCTGCTCGGCGCCGTACGCACGGTCGCGGCCGGGGGTTCGCTGCTGGACCCGCGAGCGGCCGCGCGGGTGATGCAACGGATGCGCGCTCAGGTCGTGGTGGCGGACCCGCTCGCCGCGCTGTCCGACCGGGAGCACCGTGTTCTGGACCTGATCGGGGAGGGACTGACCAACCGGCAGATCGGCGAGCGGATGTTTCTGGCCGAGAAGACGGTCAAGAACTACGTGTCCAACCTGCTGGCGAAGCTCGGCATGGAGCGCCGCACGCAGGCGGCCGCGTTCATCGCCCGGCTCGATCCGCCAACCGCTGCCCCGTAGCCGGAGAACGTCGACTGGCTAGGTGGGCAGCGGGACCTGCCAGGTGACCACGGTGCCCCCGCCCGGAGCGGCGGCAGCTGCGAAGGTCCCGGACAGGTCACCAGCGCGCGCGCCGAGGTTCGCCAGACCACTGCGCCGGCCACCGGGCACCAGCCCGACGCCGTTGTCGGTCACGGTCAGCCGGACCCGATCAGGGTCGGCAGCCACCTCGACGCGTACGGCGGTCGCGTGCGCGTGCTTCGCGGCGTTAGACAGCGCCTCCCGTAGAACGGCCAGCATCTGCTCGCCGACGGCTGCCGGCACCAGGGTGTCCACGGCTCCCTCGAAGCTCACCGTCGGGGCGTAGCCGAGGGTGACCGCCGCGTTGGCCGTCGCCGCCAGCAGCGCGCTGCGGACGCCCTCACCGACTGCCGGGGCGGGCTGCTGCAAGGCGAAGATGGTGGTGCGGATCTCCTTGATGGTGGCGTCGAGGTCATCGACCGCCCGTTGCACTCGGGTGACCTTGTCCGGTGGCTGCATCCCCCGCACAGCGCCTTCGAGCGCCATCCCGGTGGCGAAGAGCCGTTGGATGACGAGGTCGTGGAGGTCGCGGGCTATCCGGTCCCGGTCGCCGAGCACGGCCACCTGCTCCCGGTCGGCTGCTGCCGCGCCGAGGCGCAACGCGATGGCGGCTTGACCGGCGAAGATCTCCACGAGCCGAAACACCTCGTCGGCGAAGCCGGGCTTGTCGCCGATCCGCGCGACGACCAGAGTCCCGAGAGCGTCCCCCGCGGTGCCCAGAGGCACGTACATCGCCGGACCGACCCCGAGCGGGCGGAGCGGTCCCGGCCAGACCCGCGAGTCCGTCCGGGCGTCGGCCACCGCCGTGGACTCGCCGCCGCGCATGACGGCGGCGACCAGCGACCGCTCGGCGATCACGGCACCGCGCAGCGACTCCGCTCCCGTGCCGTCGACCGCAGCCACCTTCAGGGTTCCGTCACCGACCGGGAGCGCCAGCATCGCCAGATCGGCGTCGGCCAGCTCCCGAGCGCGCTCCACGATGTCGGCGAACACGTCGGCGGCGGCTGCCCCGGCGAGCAGCCGGGTCGTTATGGCGCCGGCCGCCTCCAGCCACTCTTGACGACGCCCGACCTGTTCGTAAAGCCGGGCGTTGTGCACAGCGAGCCCGGCGGCGGCGGCAATCGCCAGCACGACCTGCTCGTCGGCCTTGGTGAACTCTCCCCCGCCGCGCTTCTCGGTCAGGTACAGGTTGCCGAACGCCTCGCCTTTGACGCTGATCGGTACGCCGAGAAACGTGTGCATCGGGGGATGTTCAGCAGGAAAGCCGAAGGACGAGGGGTGGTCGGCAAGATCGGTCAGGCGGATCGCCCGCGGCTCGTTGATCAGCAGGCCTAAGACCCCTCGGCCGTGTGGCAGCTCACCGATGCGTGCGATCAGCTCCTGGTCGAAGCCGACGGTGACGAACTGGCTGAGCCGTCTCTCTCCGCTCGGGTCGAGGACGCCGAGCGCCGCGTAGCGAGCCTCGGCCAGCTCGGCAGCGGTCTCTACGATGTGACGGAGAACGGCGTCGAGGTCCAGCTCGGACCCGATGGCGACGACCGCCTGCATCAGGGCCTGCAGCCGGTCGGCGAGGAAGGCGGCCCCCTCGACCTGGTCGAGCCCTTCGCCGCGCAGCGCTCGAAGGTCGAGCCGCCCGAGCGCAGGCGCCTCCTGCGGGGGGTCCTCCGGAGCTTGGTCGGTCGCGATAGAGCCACCTTAGGGCCAGGGCAGAGAGCGGCTGGCCCCCCAGCACGGGACCTTCGTCCCTGGCGAGCGGCCGGTGGCTCGCCCACTGTGAACGACGTGGACACAACCGTGCGGCCGTTGAACCGGGACGAATGCCTAGCCGCCCTACGCTCGCATTCGGTCGGACGGATCGCCGTCACCCATCAGGCGCTGCCGCTCATCGTGCCGGTCAACTACGTCCTCGAAGCCGAGGCGGTGCTCTTTCGTACGGAGACCGACAGCGCGCTCGCCCGGGGGTGCCGGCACAGCGTCGTGGCCTTTGAGATTGACGACCTCACGGTCGACGGGCAGCGAGGGCTGAGCGTGCACCTCGTCGGATTCGCTGAGCTAGTCGACGATCGGGCTGCGGTTCATGCGCTGCAAGGACGCGTTACCGGCTCGTGGGAAGACGGTCGCGACCAAGTCGTCGGCATCACGCTCGGAGCCGTCACCGGCTGGGTCGCAATCCCGACCCAGGCTCCGGCCGGCGGGCCCGGGTTCATGGCCCCCAGGTGCGAAGCCGGGGAGCGGCTCGGCGCGCCGTAAGCGCACCCCGCCACCCCTGTCAGTTCTCAGTGGCCGCCGGCCGACATCGACACGAAGTCGACTCGAATCGCTCCAGGAACGGTTCGGGCAACTGCCAGGGCGACCTTGCGCTGCTGGTCGCCGTCCGGGCCGGTCAGCGTGACCACGCCGTCCTGGCACAGGACCTGCCAGTCCGCCTCGATGTGAGCGCGGCCGAGACGGTCCACTACCTCTGTAGCGACGGCGTCGTCGTCGCGCACCAACGTCCTCAGGAGGTCCCGGCGACTGACGATTCCGACCACGCGCCCGCCGTCCACCACGGGCAGGCTCTTGAACCGCCTGGCCAGCATCACGGCAGCCAGGTGGGCACCATCGCTGGTCACCGACACGGTCGCAACGTCCCGGGTCATCACGTCGGAGACACAGCGAGGGATCGGTGGTCCACTGTCCTGGCGCGGCGTGCGGAGCTGGCCACGTGGATCGGCCGGCAGATGGCCCTTCAACGGGTCGAGCTCGCTGACGATCCCGAGCAAGGCACCATTTTCTTGATCGGCGACGGGGAACGCGCTGACCTGGTGCCGAAGCAGCAGGACCGCCGCCCCCCTGATCGCCAAGGCCGGGCCGCGACCATTTGCGACCATACCGGTCAGGAGATGTCGCTCAGCGTCTTCCCGGCGCTCCGGCGCCACGTCGTCATGCGGCCCTGCCCGTAGCCGACACGCAGCACGACCTGCGGCACTCCGATCACGCCGAGCTCCCGGCGCAGGCCCGCGCGCATCCTGGGGACCTCGATCACCTGGCTGAGCGGCGACGCCGCAAGGTCGTCCACGGTTGCCTGCAGCAGCACGCGCTCCAGCGCCATACCGGCTCGGAGCCAGTCCTCCCGGGTGTCGCCGCCAGTGCCGAGCACCACGACGAGCGGATCCTCAGACGCCGGCGGCTCGTCGCCACCCGCGTCGCGCTCCGCCGTGCCGGGCTCGGTCGGCGTGGCCGCGTCGAAGTCGCGCAGCAGGTAGTCGGAGCCGCGTCGGGAGCCGGGGGTGTCCGGGACCGCGGCGTCCGGGATCCCCTCCTCGGCACGCTCGTGCGTCCGCCAGTGGCTCAGCTCGGCGAGGTACGCGGGGTCTGACACCTCAAGCTCCGCTGCCCGGGTGATCAGAACCGCGAGGGCGATCTGCTCGTCGGTCCGGGTCAGCGGGTGCAGCCAGGTCCCGTCCTCCTCCGCTGCGGCCTGGAGCCGCGCGACGGCCTGCGGCGCAACGGTGCGGGAGGTGAAGATGCCCCGGTCGGTGTACCGGCGTGGGATCGCCTCGGCAAGGAGCCTGTCCTGCTCGTTCGGCGCCTCGAGAACTCCGGGCACCAGGCGTGCCAGCAGGTCCGGCGCGCCCCCATCGGCCACCAACTCGATGTCGCATCGACGTCCGAGACCGCGCACGGCCAGCACGGCGTTCTGCACGGCCGCGCCACAGCTCAGGATGCGTTCCCGGCCGGCCGGGTCCAGCACCGGCAGCCCGCGCGTCGGCTCGTCGTACACCAACAGGGCGTGGCCGTCCCAGGAGAAGCGCCACGGCTGGGTGTTGTGGACCGACGGAGCGAGCCCCGCGAGCGCTACGACGTCCTGCACCTGGCCCACGGACAGAGTGGCATCGGCTGGGGCGGTCACGAGGGGCTCGTCGTGCGGCAACGACGTGGTGGAGGTCATGACCCGACTGTCCGGCAGGGCGCCGAGCTGCGGTAGTGCCGAAGGTCCCGATCAGGCACGGGAGCGAGACACTCAGCGATCGCCGGCGCCGACCCGGTCCCAACGGCGCCTCGTCGCGCGGAGGCCGAGCGCCGCGTCGCGCGACCGGTACGGGACCAACTGGGCAGCGGTGATCTCTGCCCGGAAGAACTCGCCGGTGGGCCAGTTCTCGGTGCCCCAGTCCCAGCCCACGCGGAGCGAGGTGGGGATCGTCAGGCCGGCGAAAGTGGCATGAGCACTCGCCTCCGCCCCGAACTCGCGCAGTCGCGGCGGCCCGTCGTCAGCACCCCAGCGGAGCATCGACGCACCTTCCACTAGCCCCCCCGCGTCGACGCGTACGTCGATGTCATCGGGTCCATGGGCGGACTCGAACCTGCCGCGCACGACGTCGGGGTCGGAGGTCGCCGTCCAGCGAGCCGCGCCGAACCCGGTGGGCGCCACCAGGCATTCCGCCGCGAGGCGCCCCGCGGCGGACCTGGACACGTCCGGTCCGCCTGCGCTGACAACAGGAAGCAGACCCAGCAGCTTCCACTGCATCTGGCCGACGCCGTCCACATGGCTGTCGAAGCCGCTGCAGCGCAGACCGCCGACCGTTGTCGTGGCGGCCCAGACGTAGCCGTGACCGGGAGCGATGAGCTGGTCGGCCTTGAAGGCGCGCCACGTGCCACGAAGCCGCAGCTGCCCGTGCATCGACAGCCGCACCGCCGTTCCGATTCGAACGCCCGGCGCAACTGCCCGGCGAACCCAGCGCCGGAGCGCCTCCGGCTGGTCGTCGAGCGAATCGGGGTCGAACCCGCCCCTGCCCGGGCTCTGCAGAGTCAACTGCCGCCAGTGTGCGCGGGCCGCATGTGCGCGTCGGGGATTCCGAACGCTCCCGGGGTCTGCGTACGAGCTCTGGTCGCGGTGCAGGTCCGTGGTCATCCGCTGAGGTCGCTCAGCAACCGGCGCGGCGGTGGCGAGACCGGGCCGCCCACGCCCACACGCAGGACCAGCTGGGCGACGCCGGGGAGGGCGAGCTGGTCACCCAGCTGAACGCGGATGGCTGTCTCCTCCACTGGCTGGTTCAGGTACGACGCATTCGCCCCTGCAACCGCCGCTCGCAACAGCACCGAAGCCAGACCGCGGCCGGCGACCAGCCAGTCGGCGACGCCGTCGGACGGGGTGCAGAGCACGCCGACCAGCGGCCGATCCCGGCCGGGCCGGTCCTGAGCGGGATGTGAACCCTCGCTGGAGAAGTCGCGTTGCACGAACTCGGCGCGGTACGACGCAGCCGCCCCACGGGTGTGGTCGGTAGGCACTCCGTCGCGGCGGGGATCGCCCGGCTCCCGCAGCCAGCCGGCCAGCTCCTGCTCGGCGTCCCGACGCCGGACGAGCAGCCGGTCGGCGCGCTCGACAAGGTGTGCCAGCGTGGAGCGGTCGCCCGGCGTGCTGACCATCCTCAGTGCGGCGCCCTGGTCAGCGGCGGCCGCCTGCAGGAGAAAGGGCAGGTCGGCCGGCAGGGCGGAGCTGTCGAGCGGTCCACGGTCGGTACGCCGGCTCGACACCGCGTTCAGCATCAAGCCGTCCAGCTCACGCGGCTGCCACGGGCCCACCTCGACGAGCCGGGCCAGGCAGCCGCCCACGCCGTCGGGCAGCAGGCTCACCTCGGGCTGGTAGCCGTGGACGCGCGCCGCGACACAGGCGAACTCGACAGCAGCGCCGCAGGAGATGACCATCTCGCGCCGGTGCGGGTCGGTCGACGTGAGGGTCCGGATCGGATCGGCCCACAGGTCCAGCGCCTGCTCGCGGACGTCGAAGCGCCAAGGCTGGGAGTTGTGCTTCGAGGGTGCCCATCGTCCGACGGCGGCGTACCAGGCGAGCCTGGGTCTGCTGTCGGCTGAGACCTCCGACCCGGTAGGTCGAGACGGCGACGTGACCAACTCTGGACTCATGGCTCCTCCTTCTCCGCGCTCCCTTCAGGCTGGTCCGCATCGAGGCGCCCCGACAGGGGCGAAGGTCCCTCTCTCAGTGGCTCACGAACGCCCAACCTCGCACGCCAGCGGGGGGAAGAGCGCGTCGGCCCAGATGCGGTGTCCGTGGTCGTTGGGGTGGAACCAGTCGGCGGCGTACAGGGTGAACATGCCGGCCCATCCGTGCCGGACGAACGCATCGCGCAGCGGCGCCACCGGGATCGCCCGGGCCGCGCAGTCTGCCTGAAGCACCCGGCGGGCGTCGGCTGCGCGCCGCTCCCACCGACCGTGCATGAACCAGGGCACGTCGGCGACGACAGTCCGGCCGGCCGGCAGCGCGTCACACAGGCGGGCCGCGCCTCGGGCCCAGTCGACGGCGTCGTAGCTGACGACGTCGTTGCCGCCCACGTCGACCGTCACGACATCTGCGTGCAGGGACGCGAGCTGCGGGACCTGGTCGCGCAGGACGTCGTCGATGCGCGCTCCGCTGCGGGAGAGGTTGAGAACCTCGACCGGGCGCCCGGTCGAGCGCCGCAGCCGCTCCGCAAGCAGGCTGACATAGCCGTGCTGCGGGTCCGAGGCGCCGATGCCCTGAGCCGCGCTGTCACCGAGGGCGACGTACCGCAGTCCTCCGGGGGAGCCGTGTGGCACCGACCAGTACGTGCGGTACGCCGACACCTCCCGCTGCAGCGACACCAGGCGGACCGCCCATACCGAGACCGCCGCCAGGACGAGCGCAAGGGCTACCGCAAGGAGCCGGTGTCGATGGAAGAACGGCCGCGGCCGGGCGGGCACGTCCGGACGCTGCGCCTCTCGAGGAGCCGATGTCAACGTCATGAGGCGGCCGACGGCCCGCTCCCCCGCCGCTCGGCAGTGCTGAAGTAGGCGGCTCGGCGACGGAGGTGCCGATGGCCGCCGTACTCCGGCCTCGGTCCCGGGGCCCGGTCGGCGGCGCCGTAGAAGATCCGCTTTCCGATCTCGATGAGAGCCAGGTAGCCGACCGCCATGCCGGCCAGCGCGGCAAAGAAGCCGAGGGGCAGTGGCTGGAAGCCGAGCGAGTGCGCCATCGGGGTAGCGGGCAGCAGCGTGCCCACCGTGACCACGCCGAGGGCGGCGAGCGTCAGCGGGAGGCTGGGATGGCTGCGGAAGAACGGTGTACGCCGGGTGCGGATTGCGAAGATCACCAGGGTCTGGGTGGCCAGCGACTCCACGAACCAGCCGGACCGGAACTGGGCGGCGCCCGAGTGGAACACCCACAGCATGATCGCGAAGGTGGCGAAGTCGAACACCGAGCTGAGCGGGCCGAAGAAGATCATGAATCGACGGATGAACGCGATATCCCAGTGGGAGGGTCGGCGCAGCTGCTCCTCGTCGACGTTGTCGGTGGGGATCGCCAACTGGCTGGCGTCGTACAGCAGGTTGTTGAGCAGGATCTGCGAGGGCAGCATCGGCAGGAAGGTCAGGAACAGCGATGCCCCGGCTGCCGAGAACATGTTGCCGAAGTTGCTCGACGTGCCCATCAGCACGTACTTGATGGTGTTGGCGAAGATCCGCCGCCCCTCCGCGACGCCGTCCGCGAGCACTTCCAGGTCCTTCTCGAGCAGGATGACGTCGGCGGCGTCCTTGGCCACATCCGTTGCCGAGTCGACCGAGATGCCCACGTCCGCAGCGTGCAGCGCAAGCGCGTCGTTGACACCGTCGCCGAGGAAGGCGACGCCGCCGCCGCTGCGCCGCTGGGCACGCACGATCCGGGCCTTCTGCTCCGGGCTGACCCGGGCGAACACCGTGGTCCGGGTGATGGCGGTGGCGAGCCGGCCGTCGTCGAGCGCGTCCAGGTCGGACCCGGTCAGAGCGTCCCCGTCGCCGAGCCCCAGGTCGCGGCAGACCTTGCTCGCCACCGCCGCGTTGTCGCCGGTGACCACCTTCACCGCGATGCCCAGACCGGCGAGCCGTCGGAGGGCGGCGGCCGCGTCCGGCTTGGGCGGGTCCAGGAAGACCAGGAACCCGACCAGGCTCAGCCCATGTTCGTCCGAAGCCGTCGGTACGACGCCGGCAACGGCCGACCGGATGGCCACGGCCACCACCCGGTTCCCGGCCGCGAACTCCGCCGCAAGCGCGTCCCTTGCCTCTTGCCGTACGTCGCGGCACCGGTCCAGGACGGTCTCCGGCGCGCCTTTGGTCACCAACGTCGAGCTGCCGCGCGCGTCCCGGACGACCACGGAGACCATCCGCCTTTCGTGGTCGAAGGGAAGGACGCCGACGCGGGTGTACCCGACCAGCGCAGCTCTCTGAGCCGCGGCGGCCGACGACTCCCACAAGGCCTGGTCCAGCGGGTTGCCGCCGACAGCGGGACCCGCCCGCGCGCTCTGCTCGGTGCACAGCAGGCCCCAGCGCAGGACGGTGTCTGGCTCGCCGCCGCCTGCAGGCTCGGCGCGCACGTAGTCGATCTGACCGCGGGTGAGGGTGCCTGTCTTGTCGGTGAACAGCACGTCGACGTCACCGAGGTCCTCGATGCAGACCAGCCGCTTGACCAGCACCTTGCGACGGCTCATCCGCCGGGACCCGGCGGCCAGACTGGTCGAGACGACCGCGGGCAGCAGCTGCGGCGTGATGCCTACCGCGATCGCGAGCGAGAACAGCAGCGCGTCGATGATCGGGCGGTGCAGCGCGACGTTGATCACGAAGATCGAGGTGGTCAGGGCGCCCGCGACGTAGACCAGCAGCATCGAGAACCGGCGCAAGCCGACCTGGAACTCGGTGTCGAGCTGGTGTGTGTTCAAGCCGGCGGCGATCTTGCCGAACTCCGTGCGGGCGCCGGTGGCCACGACGACACCCCGGGCGCTGCCGGCCCGCACGATCGTGCCCATCAGAGCGCACCCGGAGAGCTCGGCCAGCGATGTCCCCCGTCGGACCGCGTCAGTGTCCTTGGTTAACGGCAGTGACTCGCCGGTCAGCACCGACTCGTCGCACTCCAGGCCGGTCACCTCGAGCAGGCGGACGTCGGCAGGCACGACGTCACCGAGCCGAAGCTCGATGAGATCTCCGGGTACGAGCGACGTGACATCCACCGAGGTCGGTCGCCCGGCCCGGATGACCACCGTCCGGTGGGTGATCTGGGAGTGCAGCGCCTCGGCCGCCCGCTCGGCCCGGTACTCGTTGACGAAGCCCAGGCCGACGGAGACTCCGACGATGAGGCCGATGATCACCGCGTCAGAGCGCTCTCCGACGAAGTAGGAGGCGATGGCGGCCGCGAGCAGCAACCCCAGCAGCGGCGAGCGCAGCTGGTGCCAGAGGACTGGGAGGAACCGAGCACGGTGCGACGAGACCGCGTTGGGACCGTAGTCAGCCTGCCGCCGGAGGACCTCGGTGTCGGACAGTCCATCCATGGCGCTGACGTCGAGGTCGAGCAGGATCTCGGCCACGCTGAAGGAGGCGGCGGAGACGACTCCACCGGCTGATCCTCCGAGACTCACAGGTGCAGTGATCGTCATGGTCGGCGGCCGCCGCAGGCCGCAGCACGTCGGCACACTCCGGGCAGCGGCTTGTGAGGGGAAGGCATGGTCGAACCATTTGTCAGAACGCGTCCTGGAGACAGAGGCAAAGGTCCTTCGACCGGCCTAATGAGGGCCTGAACGCCTCACCGATCTGAAGCGGCGCCGGGTAGCACCGTCGTCAGCCCGGCGGCGGTCAGGTCGACGTGGTCCATCGCCAGCGCCGCCCGGGCTTGCCGGCCGAGCTTGGGTTGGACCCGCCCGACGGTCTGCGCCATGAGCCGCAGTGCGACCGGCGGGATGTGGCGAGCGCTCCCGGGATGCCCGGCGGACCGCTGCACCTCGCGGGCGAGCTCGTTGAAGGTCAGGTCGTCCGGGCCGACCACCTCCAGGGTGCTCCCCCGCGTTGACGGGTCGGTGACCGCGTGCACAACGGTTTCCGCCACATCGCCGGACAGGGACGAAGTTGATCGGGTTGTCACCGCGCCCGAAGACAAGGGGACGCCCCGAACGTCCTGCCGACGCCCTCAGCATCTCCATCCACAGCTCGAGGAACGCGCTGGCCCGCACGACCGTCGAGAGCAGGTCCGGCCGCGCGCGCAGGTGCTGCTCAGCGGCGTACTTCATCCGGAAGAGCTCCATCGGGCTGTCGGGCGCTGCGCCGACGATCGAGACCATGACGACGTCGGCTCCCGCGACCGCGGCCGCCTCGATCAGATTGGCGTTGCCGTCACGGTCGACCGTCGCCGGTGAGTCCGCACCGGTGCCCAGAAATCCGTGCACCGACGAGACGACGACGCTGGTGCCGGCGCAGGCAGTGGCCAGCGAGGCCGGGTCGCGGACGTTCCCGCGCAGCACGACTACCCCGCGCTGGACCAGGTCGGTCGCCTGGGTCGGGTCACGCGTCAGAACCCGGACTGGGAGCCCGCGGTCGACGAGCCGCCCGACCACCTCTCTCCCGAGTCGGCCGGTGCCACCGGCCACCAGGATCAACGTGTCTCACCGACAGTGACCTGCTGGCGCACGAACGCGTCGACGCCGCCGCTGCCGGCCTGCACCGGCTCGAGGTAGAAGCGGGCCCAGGCAGCCAGGCCGTCAACGACGCCGAAGATCACCACGCCGCGCATGAGGTGGCGTGAGCCGTCGCGTCGGGTGCCGCTGTGCTCCCACTCCGACCAGGCCGTGTCGGCGTCCGCGCAGACCCGCAGCACCGTCGCCCGGATGTCGGGTACGCCGGCGAAGATCTGCTCCCAGTTGCGCTGCACCTGCTCGCGACCGGTGAAGTCGCGTTCAGGGTGGACGGGAGTCTCGTTGCGGTAGTCAGCTGCGAAACAGCCGACGACGGAGGCGAGCTCGTGGGAGTTCACCGCGTCGGCCAGCCTGTGCACGAGCGCCTCCGGCGAGCCGTCGGTCGGGATCATGGTGCGTCTCCTCTGATACAGTACCTTGTAAGCAATACAGACGATGGGACCCAACGGTGGCAGCTGTCAACCCCGCGCGGCGGTACACCTCACCGCTGCGGGCCGAACAGGCCAGGCTCACCCGCACAGCCGTCCTGGCGAGTGCCCGCCGGCTCTTCCTTGCGGACGGCTATGCCCTCACGACCATCGGATCGGTCGCCGGCGATGCGGGCGTGTCGGTCGAGACCGTCTACAAGGCCTTCGGAAGCAAGCCTGGGCTGGTCCGGGCGATCTGCGCGGACGCTCTGGCCGGCGACGGGCCGATCCCGGCCGAGGAGCGCTCGAACGCGATGCAGCGCCGGGAGCCAGACCCCGTCCGGATCGTGCGCGGGTGGGCGGACATGACGAGAGAGGTCTCGCCACGCATTGCCCCCCTCCTGCTGCTGATGCGGGCCGCGGCTGCGGCTGATGACGAGATGGCCCAGCTACTTCGCCAACTCGAGGACCAGCGTCTGGAGCGGATGACCAGAAACGCCCGCACGCTGGCCGATGGCGGCCATCTGCGCGAGGGGGTCACCCTCAGGGCGGCTGCGGAAACCCTGTGGACCTACAGCTCGCCAGAGCTCTACGAGCTACTGGTGCTCAAGCGTGCCTGGCCACTCGAGCGGTACGGGCAGTTCATCGGGGACGCGCTCACGGCCGCCCTGCTCTGATCCAGCGACGACCGGCCGCGTGGGAGCAACTGCTGTCAGCAGGTCGCGGTTGGTGAGGTCGCAGACTTCCGAGACCGGCGGCGGCTCCCCCACACCGACCGCACGGCTCGCCGTACCCAACGGAGGTCCTGCATGCCACTGGGCGACCTGGCCGGCACCGGTGCACTGCGTGACGCGCTGGACCTGACCAACACCCACCTTGCCGGAGTGCTCGACGAGCTGCGCTTCACCAACCGGCGGGCGCTGGAGGCGATCGCCACCGAGCTCCGACAGGTCAACAAGGAGCTGCAGGAAGTCCGAGCCCTGCTGTCGGCGGCCGATGGACAAGGTGCTCCTCAGCGATAAGGCGGTCGTAGAACGGCTCGGGTAGCTGCCGACCCACTCAGCCGATGGCGCGCAGGAACCTGGCCGCCGCCGGAGCAGCCACGTCCGCCCCGAACCCGGCCCGGTCGAACTCGACGGCGAACGCGACGGAGCCCCGGTACCCCACGAACCAGGAGTCGGTCTGCTTCGGATCGGCATTGCTGGCCGCCGTCTCCGCCGTACCGGTCTTGCCGAAGGTGCCTGCCGGCAGGCCTGACTTGGCTGCCGTCCCACCGGGCGCGGGCACGGCTGCCATGAACGACCGGAGCGCGGAGACCACCTCGGGCGGGAGCGGATGCGTCACCGTGGCAGCACCCGTCACGACCGGACGTCGCCAGGTGCCGTCGGCGACTGCCGCCGCCACGCTGGCCATCTGCAGCGGGCTGGCGAGCACCTGGTCCTGGCCGATCGACTGACCGGCGGCTTGTGAGCGGTCCCGCGGCGCGGGGAAGCTGCCGCCGAACGAGCGGAAGGGCAGTACGCCGGCCGCCTGCTGCTCGGCCTTCCCCGGCTCGCCGTCGGCGGCGAAGCCGAACAGCGCGGCCGCCGAGGCGAGAGCCGGCAGCGGGACCTTTGCCTGCAGCTGGACGAACCAGGTGTTGCAGCTCTGCGCGAAGGCCTGCTGCCACCCGATCGGGCCGGCCGAACCGTTCTCGGCATTCTTGAACGTCCGGCCGTTGACCACCGTCGTGGCGCTGCAGTCGAGGACCGTCGACGGGGGTACGCCGGCGATCAGCGCAGCCGCCGATGTGACGATCTTGAACGTCGACCCGGGCGGCCCCTTGCCGGCCAGAGCGCGCGCGAACCCGCCGGGCGGGTTGTTCACCGCGGCGAGCACCCGACCGGTGGCCGTGTCCACCGCGACCAGGGCGCCGGCCTGCGCCATGCCGGCGACGGCGGCTTCGGCGGCCCGCTGGGTGCGCAGGTCGAGCGTCGTGCGCACATCAGTGCCGTCCGTCTTGGCCATGGTGAGCAGGGTCGCGACCGAACGCCCACTCGGGTCGAGCACGGCGACGGTGCCACCGGCCTGGCCGGCGAGCATGGGGTTGAGGGCCTCTTCGAGGCCACCGACGCCGATGTCGTCGCCGGGGACCGCTCCGGCGGGCAGCGGCCCGCCGGCCTTGGCCGGGACCACCTGCCCGCGGACGTTGACCGACAGGTCGGGGTCGGCGGTGAGTGACTCGCCACCGGCCGCCAGCACCCGGCCTCGGGCCGGGACGTCGCGCGTGTAGGCGAACCGGCCGCCCGTCACCAGCGCCGGGTGCACGACAGCTGGAGCGAAGGCCACCTTCCAGCCCGCGCCGACCCGGGTGAGCGGGACGCGACCGTTCCAGCGTGCGGTGCCGAGCCCGGCCACCATCACCGTGGCGCGGTAGTCCGAGCCCGGGCGGGAGCTCGAGCTGAGCCGACCGACGCGCTCGTAGGTCGTCGCCGTGGCATGCAGCTGCTCGCGGGTCGCGGCGAGCAGCTGCTGAGCCGCCGCCGACGACGCGGGCACCACCTGCCGGGCTGCGCCGGCTGCGTCCCCTGCCGACCACGCCGACAGGTAGGCCGCGACCACGCGGCCAGCCTCGCCCCGCAGCCGGGCTGCCTCGCGGTCCCGTCGGACGGCGACGACGATGACCACCAGTACGACGAGAACGGCCACCCCCGCAACCAGCCAGGTGGACCGTGAACGCATGCGGGCGCTGGCTCCGCCGGACCTGTCCGCATCGGCTGCGCCAGCTGTCGCGAGCGGAGCTCGCCTGCCCTGCCGCGCCATGGGTGCCACGCTAGCCCGACACCAGCCCGACGCCGGTGCCCGACTCCCGGAGTCCTCGGATGTCGCCGCCGGACGACCGAGGTCAGCCCCGCCCGCGCCGGTGCCGCCATGTAGGGTCGCCCACTTCACAGCCGCGGCCGGCGGCTTGCTCTCGCTGGGGACCCCATGAGCCTGCCCGTACGCGCCCTCCTGGCTCGGGTCGCGGTGACAGCGACGATGGCAGTGGTGGGAGCCGGAGTTGCCGCGCTGCCGGTACCGAGGCTCGTCGGCGGGCAGACAGCGCCGGCCGCGGCCGCCGGGCCGGCCATGACACAGGGCTGCGGCGGATCGTCCTGGGTGGCCGGCTCGACAACGGTCTGCGACGGCACGCTCGTCTACCGCGACTACGTCTACGACGACGAGGGCGCCGACTCCGGCAAGAGCGGGTACCTCACGACACCCGACACCTCCAAGGCCTACGGGACACTGGCGCCACCGGCCGGCGACGTGCGCTACACCACCCCTGGGGACGTCAACAGCGCCGACCTGGTCAGCCTGCGGTTATCCCGCCAGGGAGCCGACATCCACGTCGTGGCCGAGCTGAACGCGCTGTCCCGCGCCGACTCGACGGTGCTGGCGATCGCCGTCGGGGATGCGGCTCCGGCCGTCCCGCAGCCGCTGAAGCCGTGGGACAAGGTCGCGGTAAGCAGCGCGGGCTGGGACACTGTCTACTCCTTCGCCGTCGGGGACCCGGGCAGCAACACCATCACCGGCGAGTTCCCGATGCCGAGCGCGGCGTCGATCCGGCTGCAGGCGGTGACCGCGAAGAACGACGCCGACCCTCTCAAGAGAACAGTGATGAACGTCGCCTTCCGCGGCATCACGGAGAAGGCGGAGTACCAGCTCAAGCCCGACAGCGCGGCCCCCTACCCCTACCCCGGCCAGGGGGCCTGGTTCGAGGACAACCAAGCGGCGGCGCTCAAGGTGGGGGACATCTCGCAGTTCGGCTACACCGTCGCGGCGGCCGACCTGGCTCCAGGGGTGAACCGCACCCAGGCGGTCGGGGCCGGCCTGCACGAGCGGGTCTACACCTCGGCGCACACGATCGCTCCTGGCGAGGGGATGAGCTACGCGGGAGTGCCTGGTCGGGGCACCGGCGGCTCGGCATCCGCGTTCTCCCAGGTCTTCAACTTCCTGGGCAGGTACCAGCCCTACGGGATCTACATCCCGGCAGCCCCCGGCCCGCACGGCCTGCAGATGGAGTGGCACGGCTCGAACCAGGGGATCGTGGCGCAGATCAACCAGCCCGGGATGCAGCGCGACTTCGGCGACGGCCCCAACCGGATCCTCGTCGTCCCCGAGGCCCGCGGGCCGAACGGGTACGGCAGCGACATCTCCGAGCGGGACCTGCTAGACGTCATGGACGACGTGCTGGCGAACTACTCGATCGACGCCGGCAAGGTGTTCTCCAGCGGCTACTCCCAGGGCGGCTACATCACCTTCCGGATGGCGATGCTGTACCCGGACCGGTTCGCTGGGTTCACCGGCTGGGTGGCCTTCACCGGCGACGACCTCAACGGGACGCCGGCGGGAGGGAACCCGTCGGTGCGCGCGGGAGCCGTCGGCAACATGATCGACTACGTCCGCAACCTGCGGCACGTGCCCGGCTCGATGATCTACGCCGGTGCTGACGAGCTCGTGCAGCTGCCGAGCAGCTCGGCGATGGAGCGCGCCTTCGCCGGGACCGACGACCTCTACACGTGGTACCTGCACCCGACGGCCGAGCACCTCACCTTCGCCGTGCTGGACCAGTGGCAGAAGGAGGCGGCCGACAGCCGCGACCTGAGCCTGGTCCGCGACCCGGCACGGGTCACCTTCCGTACCGCGGCCGACCTCGACGCCCCCGACCTCGGCGTCCGGCATGACCAGGCCTACTGGCTCAGCGCCATCAGGGGCGCCGCGCCGGGGTTCATCGACACCGACCTCACGTCGTACGGCTGCGGGGTGGACGTTCCGACCACCATGACCGGGACGGGCGCCGGGCCGGCCCCTGTGCCGTGGGTCTCCACCTTCCGCAAGGCCACCGGCAGCACCCACCTGCCCGCTCAGCAGCGGCTGGAGGGGACGCTGGTCAACGTCGCCAGCCTCACGATCGATGCCCGGCGCAGCTGCCTGGCCAAGGGGGCGGCGTACAGCATCACCACCGACCGGCCGGCGGTCCTGCACCTCAGCGACGGCACGGATGTCGTCCTGCAGGCAGGGCCCAACAGCGGGGTGGCCGGGCAGCCGGCCGGCTCGGCGGCGGCTCGGGCGGCAGCCGGGTCACTGGCGGCGACCGGACTGCCCGGTGCCGTGCCAACGCTGGCAGTGGTGGTGCTGCTCGGCGGTGCTGCCCTGGCCCGGTCGCGAGGGCGTCAGCCACGGCGGTAGCGCCCGGTCCACGCCGGTAGCCCCCGCCGGGCGGTGCACGTCAGCCCGCCCTGCTACGCAGGGTGTCCACCCCAGGGCCGGTGAGGTCGCTCAGGGCGGCGCCGCGGCCGGTCATGGCCAGCACCAACGACAGGACCGGTCCGGAGACCTCCGGCCCGCTGCCGGCGGACCAGTCCGCATCGGTGGCGGCCAGGCGCAGCCCGGTGATCCGCTTCTTGCTGCCGATCAGCGCGTTCGACCGGCTGTAGAACTCGGCCAGCTGGACGACCGCTGCGGTCGGGTAGGCGTGATGGATGCCCAGCGGCCGCCGGATGTCCTCGGCATGCACGATCGTCTCCCCCAGCCAGGTGACGGTCGGCCCCGGCGGGTGCTTGGTCGAGGACTGCTGCGCCCGGAACTGCGCGAGCGACTGGGCAGGCGTTCCCACCGTCTCGGCGGCGATGCCGTTGGCCGTCATGGTGTTGAAGCGGAACCCTGACCCCGCCAGCTTGCCCAGGAAAGCGCCGGGGGTCATCTTCGCCGTGGCCGTCATATGAGCCAGGACGTCACGAACCGACCAGCGTGCGCAGAGCGACCGCTCGAGCCACTGCGCGTCGGTCAGCTCCTGGAGGTCATCGGCCAGCGCGGCGCGCTCCGTGTGGATGGTCGGCCATGGACTCGAACTTGCCATCTGGACCCCTTCAGCGACTGCTGCAACGCTCGGACCGCCGGCGCGTCATCGGGCTTGCTCGAGCCGGTGCAGCGCAAGGTCCTGGTTCGGTGGCGGCCCGGCCGCAGACACCTCAGGTCCCAACACGTCTGCGATCACCTTCCACATCACCTCGTCGCCGAAGCGGTCACAGGCCGCCTGTGTCTCCCACACCTCGGTGACCCGGAAGCCCTCGTCAGTCGTCGTGACCATGTGCATCAGGCAGCCCGACGGGAGCGGCCCGCCAACGCGCCGCTCGACCTCCGGGCGCACCCTGTCGTACATCTCGATCGGCTGAGCGACGTCCATCTGGTACGCGTACACCGCAGTCCTCCCGGGCCGACACCGTCAGGCGATCGCACACCCGCCGCCCGGCTCGGTCAACGGACAAAGCCGACGTCCTGCTCCCGACCCGGACATCCGCCCGTAACCGGCCGCCCGCTGCCCCCCGGTGCCGGACTGCCGGTGGGGCCGGTTCACAGCGCCGGGCATCCGATGTTGACATGTGACCGATCAGTCACCTAACCTCTGCCTCGTGGACCTCGTCTTCCGGGCACTGGCCGACCCGACGAGACGCGCCCTGCTCGATGAGCTCTACCGCTGCGACGGGCAGCCGCTCAGCGCCCTGCAGGAGCGCTTCTCGATGACCCGTTTCGGGGTGATGAAGCACCTGAAGCTGCTGGAGGAGGCCGGCCTGGTGGTCCCCCGCCGTCATGGCCGGCAGAAGCTGCACTTCCTCAACCCCGTTCCCATCCGGCTCGTCCACGACAGGTGGGTGAGCAAGTACGCCGAGCCTTGGACCACCGCGCTCAGCGACCTCAAGAGCAGACTGGAGAGTCCCATGGAGAAGGTCTACGAGATCTACATCCGCACCACCCCCGAGCGCCTGTGGGAGGCGATCACCGACAGCGAGATCCGGAGCAAGTACAACTTCGGCGCCCGGATCAGCTCCGACTGGACGCCCGGCTCGCACTACGAACAGGCCAACCCCAAGACCGGCGACCTGCTCGGCGAGGGCACGAACGTCGAGCTCGACCCGCCGCGCCGGCTGGTCCAGACCATGGTTGCGCTGTGGAGCGACGACGTGAAGCGCGAAGGCACCTCTCGGGTGACCTGGGAGATCGAACCGGTCGGCGACTCCTGTCGCCTACTGGTGATCCACGACCAGCTCAACGAGGGTGCCAACGAGCAGATCTACGGGGGCTGGCCGATGATCCTGTCCGGTCTCAAGACATGGCTCGAGTCGGGTGAGCTGCTCACCACTCCGGGCTCGCTGATGTACACCTGAGCCGGCTAGCCGACAGGCTGCTCCGACCGCGAGGCGAGGGCGACGATCTCGGTGGCGACGGCGCGCGGGTTCCGCCGTGGCAGGTGGTGCCCGGCGCCGCCCTCCTCGATGACCAGGGCAGCGTTCGGGATGGCTGCGGCCAGCCGCTCAGCAGTCCACAGCGGCATGATCGTGTCAGCCCGGTCGGCCAGCACCACGGTGGGCGTGGTGATGCCATCCAGGCTGCGCCGCAGCTCCTCGAGCTCACCACGGAGCAGCCGCTGCTCGGCCAGGAAAGTCCGCCAGATCCTGCCGTGGTCGTGACGCGAATGACCCCACGCGTGCCAGTAGACGTGCTCGTGACCGAGCAACGGTGAGCCGCGCCGTCGCTCGATCCGCCGCAGGCCGGCCCGCACGACGGGCGGTGTCACCAGGAAGGCCGCCACGGCGCAGACCCACCCGAGCACGGGGGCGGCCAGCACCCAGTCCCACCCGTTGAGCCCGTCGGGCGCGACACTCGAGACGAGCAGCAGGCTGCTCACCCTCTCGGGCGCCAGCCTGGCCATGGCGACGGCTACTCCCCCGCCGTACGAGTGGCCGCAGACGATCGTGCGTTCGATGCCCTGGCGGTCCATCTCGGCGAGCACCGCTCGGGCGTTGTGCTCGAAGCCGCCGGCTGCGAGAACGTTGTCGCCGTAGCCAGGGCGGTCCAGGGCGTACGACGTGATCCCGGCGGGCAGCGCCGCCGCCACGCCCACCCAGTCCTCCACCGAGCCCGGCTGGCCGTGCAGCAGCACAACCCGGTGCTCCTGGCTGAGCTCGGCTTCGACGACCCGGGCATCCGGGGCCGGGCGCAGGGCAGCCGGCCCCGGCACCTTGCGCAGACGCACCCGCTACCTCCACTGTCCAGCCGAGTCCGTCCTCCCGGCACGCCGCTCATCGCCGAACGGGTGTACCGACAGTGCGCCGTACTCCGGCGGTCGTCCAGCCGGCGGTCGTCCAGCCGGCGGTCGTCCGGCAGGTGGGTGGCCCACCCGGACGGTGGCTCGCACGGCAGCCGCGCGCCGGGGGATACTCCTCCCGCCAACGGCCTCAGCCGTACGGCGCGATCTTCCCCAGGCCCGACAGGCAGCCGGCTGTCGCACCGTGGTGCGAGCGGAGGTGTAGCCGGTGCCCGGACCAGCGCGCGGACGCTTCCAGAGGTCGGCCGGACTGATGCTGATGCTGCTGACCGTCGCGGCGATGACGGCATGCGCACCTGGGGCCAGTCGTCCCTCGTCTGCACCTGTCGAGCAGACCGGCATGCCGGGGGCACCGGACGACGCGGTGACCGCTCCTGCCGAGGCCCCCAGCCTCGACCCCACACCCTCTGCACTGCCGGCTCCCACCGAGGCGCCAGAGCCACCTCGGACGCCGACATCTGGCGCCGATGCGGAGCCGGAGTTGCCGCCTGCTCCGCCGGCCGAGCCGCAGAACCTGGCCCCCGGTGTCAATGCTCCGGTGCTGACCAGGCTGCACGTCGACCGGCCGGTGGTCTTCGTCACCATCGACGACGGCTGGACCCGTGATGCCCGGGCCGCGCGGCTGCTCAGCGACCTGCACCTGCCGGTCACCGCATTTTTGATCGACGCAGCGGCCGCCGAGGACCCTGCCTACTTCCGCGGGCTCCAGGCTGCGGGCGCGACGATCCAGGACCACACCCTCAGTCACCCCGACCTGCGGCGCCTCTCACTGGCTCGTCAGGAGCACGAGCTGTGCGGCGCCGCTGACTCACTGGCTGCCCGCTTCGGCGCCCGGCCGACGTTGATGCGCCCGCCGTACGGGTCCTACAACCTCGCCACCCAACGGGCCTCTGCTACCTGCGGGCTCAGGGCGGTGGTCACCTGGGACGTCGAGGTGAAGTACGGGCAGATCAGCTTCGCCGACGCGCGGCGCAACCTGCTACCGGGCGACATCGTGCTGCTGCACTTCCGCCCCGAGCTGCACAACGACCTGCACGTCCTGCTCCGCCAGATCCGGGCGGACCAGCTCACCGTGGCCAGGCTCGAGGACTACCTCTAGGGACCCGCCGGACAGCTGGGCAGACAGTGCCGGCCCCCGCCGACATTCGGCAGGGGCCGGAGCTGCTGCGACTCAGCCGGCGAGGAACGCCAGCAGTGCCTTGTTGAACTCGTCGGCGTGCGAGGCGTTGATGCCGTGCGGGCCGTCCTTGATGACCACCAGCTCGGCGCCGTCGATGAGCTCGGCGGTGCGCTTGCCGCTGGCCTCGAACGGCACGATGGCGTCGGAGTCGCCGTGGATGACCAGCGTCGGCACCGTCACCTTCGCGACGTCGTCGCGGAAGTCGGTGCGCCCAAAGGCCGCGATGCAGTCCAGCGTGCCCTTCGGTGAGGCGATCGCTGCGAGGTCGCGGGCGTAGACCCGCTGCATCTCGCTCACCTTCAGCTCGGTGCCGGCGGTGAAGAAGTTGGTCGAGAACTCGTCCAGGAACGCAATCCGGTCGCCCTGCACGCCCGCTTCCAGGCCCGCGATCGCCTCGTCGTCGAACGGGCCGTCCGGGTTGTCTTCGGACTTGTAGAGGTACGGCGGGACGGCAGCGGCCAAGACCGCCTTGGAGATCCGGTCGGTGCCGTAGGTGCCGATGTAGCGCACGACCTCGCCGCCACCCATCGAGAAGCCCACGAGGGTCACGTCGCGCAGGTCGAGCGACTTGAGCAGCGCGTCGAGATCGGCGGCGAAGGTGTCGTAGTCGTAGCCGTCCCACGGCTGCGAAGAGGTCCCGAAACCGCGGCGGTCGTAGGCGATGACGCGGTGCCCGGCCTGCACGAGTGCGGGCACCTGGTTCTCCCAGGACCGGCCGCTCAGCGGCCAGCCGTGGATGAGGACGACCGGCGCGCCGGTCCCGTAGTCCTCGTAGTGCAGCTCGATCGGAGCACCGTTCTCGGTGCCGACGGAGAGCGTGGGCATTGCTACCTCCAAGGGTCAGTGGGGGCTGTCCTTCTGGCCAAGCCGGACCGCCGCGCGGATGTTCCGGGGGTCGGCCAGGATGCGGACATGAGCGCTCAACCAGTAGCCCTGGTCACCGGAACCTCCAGCGGCATCGGCCTGCACACCGCGCTCGGCCTCGCCGCGGCCAGTCTGCACGTCGTAGCCACCATGCGCGACCCGGGGCGGGGTGAGCGGCTGCGGGCTGCTGCGGTGAACGCCGGCCTGGCCGTCGAGATCCGCCCCCTCGATGTGGTTGACGCCGGAGCAGCGGCCGACTGCGTCGAGCAGGTCCTTAGCGACCACGGCGCCATCGACGTCCTCGTCAACAACGCCGGGCGTGGTCTTGTCGGCACCCTGGAACAGGTCTCGCTCGAGGACCTGCGAGCCCAGCTCGAGCTCAACTACGTCGCAGTTGCCGGGCTGACCCGACTGGTGCTGCCCGCCATGCGGCAGGCCGGCAGCGGCCGCATCATCACGGTGTCCAGCGTCGGCGGCGCGGTTGGCCAGCCGTTCGCCGATGCCTACTGCGGTGCCAAGTTCGCCGTCGAGGGCCTGATGCAGTCCCTGGCGCCGGTCGCCGCCCGGTTCGGCGTCCAGGTGTGCATCGTCGAGCCGGCAGCGGTCGGCAGCGAGTTCGTGGCCAACGTCGCCGGCGTGCTCGACGACCAGGACCCGGCCGACCCCTACGCCGACCTGCTGGCCGCCTACCTCCGCCGGTCCGCCGGCGCCTTCGCCAGCGCCCAGACGCCGGCCGACGCGGCCGCCGTCGTGGTGGAGGCGGCCACAGCGACGAGGCCGAAGTTCCGCTGGCAGACCTCCCCGACAGCTGCTGCCCTCGCCGGCCTGTCTCTGGGTGACCTCGACGGCAGCCGGGTGCTCGACCAGACCGCGACCTGGCTGACCTGATGCTCAGCCCGGCGCCGCCGGCTCATTTC
>JALYXH010000052.1 GCA_030947185.1 Actinomycetota bacterium
TCATCGAGCTCCTCGTCGTCATGATCATCATCGGCATTCTGGCGGCCATCGCCATCCCCGTGTTCCTGACCCAGCGCAAGAAGGCCCAGGACAGCGCGGCCAAGGCCGACGTCTCGACCCTGGGCAAAGAGACGGCCACCTATTACGTCGACGGCCTCGGCTCGACCCTCAGCGGCGCGATGGCCATCACCAACTCCGGCGGCCGTTACGTGCTAAACGTCACCGCTGTGGCCGCGAGCTCAACCACGCCGGCGGTCGCTGCGGTGACCAACCAGGACCTCGGCAAGGCCAGCGCGAACAACGTGCTCGCTGCGCAGCAGTTCGTCGACAGCACCCACTGGTGCATCTCGGTCACCAACTCTAAGGGTGACAAGGCAGTGGCCGGCTACAAGTACTCCGCGGCCGGCGGACTCGCCGAAGGCGTTTGCGCCCCCGCAGACGTTGCGTAGCTAGTCGGACTCACCGGCGGGACGGTCACCAGATCCAAGGTGACCGTCCCGTCGGCGGTCGCCCTCCGGCCACCGCCCTGCAACAGATCTGTGCCAGGAAGGACAAGTCATGCTCGCTCGAATTCGCAAGGCGCTGGACAAGCGTGAGGGCGGCTTCACCCTCATCGAGCTTCTCGTCGTTATGATCATCATCGGCATTCTGGCGGCTATCGCCATCCCCGTGTTCCTGACCCAGCGCGCTAAGGCCCAGGACAGCGCGGCCAAGGCCGACGTTTCGTTCCTGGGCAAGGAGACGGCCACCTACTACGTCGGCGGTGTCGGCTCGACGACCAACGGCGCGATGGCCATCACCAACTCCGGCGGCCGTTACGTCCTGAATGTGAGTGCCGTGGGCGCGGGCGCAACTACGCCCGCCGTTACCGCGATCGCCAACCAGGACCTCGGCAAGGCCAGTGCGGACAACGTGCTGGGCGCGCAGTTCTTCACCGACAGCACCGCCTGGTGCGTCACGGTCACCAACCCCAAGGGTGACAAGGCGGTCGCCGGCTACAAGTACTCCGCTGCCGGCGGCCTCGCTGAAGGTGCCTGCGCCAGCTCCGCAGGCTGACAGACGAGGGCCGCCGCCCCTGAGGGGCCGGTCACGCCAGCGCGGCCGGTTCCTCAGGGGCGGCCTGGGCTAGGGCGTGAGGCACCTCGGCTCAAGGCTGCCGCTCGCCCGGTCGACACCAAACATGTCGTTTACCGGATGCAGTCCTGGCTGTCGAGCCTCGTCAAGACCCGTCTGGGCGAGCCGGCACACAGGCAAGCCGCAGGTGACAGGTCCGCACACAGGGAGTTGCTGGTGACGCGCAGGATGAACGGTGATCGGGAGTCGGGGTTCACTCTCGTCGAGCTGATGGTGACCATGGTCATCGGGGGCGTCCTGGCAGCGATCTCCATCTTCGGATTCAACAACTACCGGTACACCAGCGAGCACCAGGGCTCGGCCCAAGAGCTGGTGAGCTCGCTTCGAGCCGCCAGCGAGCTCGCCATCTCCGAGGGCCGGACCTACTGCGTGGACACCGAGAACGCCGTCGCACCTGCCGTCAACCGCGCGTACAGCACCTGGCGATACGCCTGTGGCGCGGGCGGCGCGCAGGTCGGCGGGACCCGCAAGACGCAGTCGGCTCAGGTCTCGATGACGTCGGTAGTGGCCAACCCGGCGACGCCGCCGCCCTGCCCAGCCAACCACGGCTGCCTCTACTTCTACCCGCGCGGCACGGCCCTCCCGGCCACCGTCGTGATGGCAAGCACCCAACGCTCCACCAGGTACACCATCCACGTCGAGGGGCTGACCGCTCGTGTCTACATGTAGCCGCCGCCGCAGCGGTGAAGGCGGTTTCACCCTGGTCGAGGTGCTGGTCGCCCTCAGCCTGCTCGCAGTCGTGATGACGGCGACACTGCCCGCTTTCCTGGGCATGCTGCGCTCCTCGGTGAGCAACAAGCTGCAGACCCAGGCCAAGAACCTGAGCCAGGAGCGCATCGAGCAGATGCGCGACCTGCGCTACCACGTCGACCGGCAGAACGGGCCGTTCCTCGACCTGCTCGACATCTACTACACCAACGCGACCCTGGCGTCCCCGACGACGACCGTCAGCATCGGGGGCACCGCGCTGGTCGGCCAGTACGTCTCCACGGCGGCCGCGGCCGGCGGCGAGCCGGCCGGACCGTTCTACCGGGTGCGCGCCAACAGCATCCCCGGCGCCTACGGCGTCACCCAGGTCATCGACACCGAGTTCCTCGGGCCCGACGGGACGTCCGTGCCCAAGGCACGCTTCGAAGGCGTATACGACAGCCAGGCCGTCGGCGCAGACGCACCCCCGTCGCCGACCGTCGGGGTCACTGTGATCACGTCCTGGACCGACGGCGGCCGGGTCAAGTCGCTGCGGAGCTACACCCGCATCACCGACGGGCGCCCGCTGGCGCCGATCATCCAGACCCAGGCGCGGGCGGTGGCCGTCGACATCACCTCCACCGGTGCTGACGGCAGCACGCTTCGGCTCCAGGGCGGCCTCTCCAGCGCCGACGGCGCCCAGTCCAGCGGCTCCTCGGTGTCCGGGTTCGCCACCGGGGCGCTGGCGACACGGGCCGGCACCACGGCCCAGACCGGTCAGTCCAGCAGGTTCTCGCTCCCGGCCCAGGCTGTCGTCTCGGCCGGCAACGGTGGCCCACAGAGCGGCGGGTCTGGTTGCTCGTGGTACGGCTTCGGTTCAACGGGCGTGAGCAACGGCACCGGAGACGTGTCGACCGGCTTGCCCAAGTCGCCGACCAACGTCGACAGCACAGTTCCACCCACGACGATGAGCGGCTACATCTCGACGAACGGCGGCGGCAGCTGTGGTCAGCTCAGCTACGACAACCTGGCCGGCGGCGGTCTGCCGGGTGTGATCAGCCTCGCCGATCCCATCGGCTACGAGAAGGGCGCCGCCCCGTACGTGAAGTCGATCGACGTCTCGTCCGGGTCCGGGCCGGCAATCTCCGGTTCCACCTACGTCAGCTCCAACGCGCTCACTGCCACTCCCCAGAAGAGCGTCGCGGGGGCTGCGGCCACGGCAATCCAGCAGGTCACGGTGTTCCCCGGCAACCCGGAGTCCGGCGGCCGTGGCCTGGTCTCGCTGCGCATGCAGTCGGCCAGCGTCGACTGCGCCTCCGCGACCACGGCCGGCGTCCTGGGCGCGGCGACCGGCAAGTACCAGTTCGAGCTGGGCTGGTGGGGCCGTGGGCCCGGCGACGCGACCACGGTCTGGCATACGGACGTCTGGACCTACGACTCGAGTGTCAACGCTTCGCCCGTGCTCGTTTCCGGACCGGCCTGGGACCCCTCGCGCACCCAGCTCGGCAGCGGGGCGAAGCTCGACCAGCTCATCAGCTCTGCTGGGCTCTCGGGGGCCCCGAACGTGCTGGCCACGGGCACCACGAACGGCCTGCGCGGATTCAGCGACGGCATCTTCTCGCTGACAACGGCGAGCACGCTGACCAACGAGCCAATGCCTGGGTACTCGGCCATCAAGGTCCAGGTCGGACAGCTGACCTGCGTCGCGGACGACCAGCGATGATCGCAAACGAGGGTCTCCCAGAGAGCGACACCGACGACGGCTTCACCCTCGTCGAGCTGTTGGTGAGCATGACTGTCGTCTTCGTGCTGCTCGCAGTCACGATGTCGGGCGTGCTGGCCGCCGGCAGCGCAGTCAAGACCACCTCCCAGCAGCAGAGCCTCAACGAGGAGGCGCGCCAGGCCATCAACCGGATGGCCCGCGACCTCCGCCAGGCCAAGAGCGTGGTCACCGCCGTCAACCCGGACGGCCCGTCGTTCAACAACGCCAACATCGTCGCTGTTCGCGCACAAGCGGACTTCGACGGCGACGGCTGCATAGGAGGCGCCGGCGGGGCGGCCGGCGTCACGTGCCTGGCCTACAACCCGGGCAACCCGGAGGACGTCACCTACTGCTACGAGCCGGGCACCAAGCAGCTGTACGTCATCGACAACCAGGCTGCCGGTGTCACCCCGGTGACGGCTGCGAGCATCTCCTGCGCCGGCGGCCAGCCGCTCCTCGCGGGCAACGTCTCCGCGTTCAAGGTCGAGTACCGCAGCAACCAGTACCGCTACGACCTCGACCCGACCGACGGCATCACCACGTGGCGCGAGCTCGACGAGGCTCCGCCGCCGGTGGGTAACGGCAACGGGCTCCTCGACATCGAGCTGGCTGAGGTGGACTCCGTCGTGCTGAACGTGACGATGGCTGTCGGCGGCCACACACAGGCTTACCGCACCCAGGTCGACCTTAGGAACCAGTCATGAAGCGACGCATGGTGAGGCCCAACCTTCGAGACGACAGCGGGATGGGGATGATCACCGTCATCCTCGTCATCGCGGTGATGACGGCGCTGACCATCACCGCCACAGCGCTCACTCTCAACAACGTCGGGAACTCCCGTCGTGACCGGCAGGCACTGGCCGCGATCGCCACCTCCGAGGCCGGGGTCGCCCAGGCGATCCAGCACCTCCGGAGCGGAAACCTCGCTGCACTCTCGTGCACGGAGCCGGCTGCCGGTGCGGCTCCGGGCGCGAGCTGCCAAGGGGCAGGTCCGAGCTGGACAAGCTTCACCAACCCGATGCAGGTGCGCGTCGACGGGGGCACCGGAGCCTGCGTGACCTCTAGCGACTGCTTCAAGGTGTGGATCGGCACGGTCGCACCGTTCGTCCCGAACTGCTCCGCGCGGCATGCCAGTCCGCCGGGACAGTGCTACGGCAAGTACCGGGTGCACTCGACGGGCATCTCCGGCAACGGGCCTGGTGCGCGGCGACTGGCGGTCGACGTCCAGGTGGCCCCGTACTCGTTCCCCCTGGGTGTCTTCTCCGAGCAGGGGTTCAGCGGCAGGGGCAACGTCGGCATCCACGCCGAGAGCATCTTCACGGGCGGCTGTATGCAGAACCGGCAGGACGACTCGCGCGCTGGCAGCGGCACCCAGTTCCAATGGGACGCTGCGAACAACCGCCCCGTCATCGACGTGTTCTACGACCAGCCGGCGGCGGCCCACTCCGTGGGCAATATCTCGACTTCCAACGTGAGCTGTGGCTCGGGCGGCGGCGGCGGACCCATTCACGCGGCGGGTCCCTGCAACTCGACCTTCAAGTACGACCAGGACGGGGAAGCCACGTCAGGCGTTCTCGCCAGCAACACCTCCTGCTACCACGCCTACACGCGTAGCGACGGCACCTTCTACCCGACCAAGTCGAGCTTCAATGCCCAGGACCTTCAGGACGTCGGCTACCGGCCCCGTGGCCTCACCGACGCTCAGTACGACTCGCTCAAGGCGCAGGCACAGGCGGAGGGCACCTACAACATCGCGGTGGGCGGCGTGAGCGCGGCACTGAGCGGGTTGGTCAACGCCGGCGTCAGCTCGCCGGTCCTGTACTGGGACAACGCGGCGGTGTCCCTGAGCAGCTCCGATTTTCCGGCATCGTTCCTGCGCAACATCAACGCCTCCGCGGCGTGCGCGCAGAACAGCGTGACGATCGTCGTCTCCGGGCCGGGGCACGACCTGTCCTACCAGGGCGGCAACTCGGCGCCCTACCTGGTCGCGGCCATCTTCGTGCCAGATGGGACCCTCACCGGCCGCGGTGGCCAGAACACGATCGGGACGGTGTTCGCCAAGTCCGTCAACCTCGGCGGCAACATCGACTTCTACCTCGACAACTGCTTTGCCAGCAACGTCCCCGGAGGCACACTGAACGTCGAGGTCACCGGGTTCCGCGAGGACGACAGTACGGATGTGAACTGAGCGCAACCACGGCGATGCTGACGGTTCTGTGCGGCATCGCCGGCCTCCTCATCGGATCGTTCCTCAACGTCGTGGTCTGGCGTGTCCCGCGGGGACAGTCGGTGGTCCGCCCCGCGAGTGCCTGTCCGTCCTGCCACGTCCCCATCCGGGCGCGAGACAACCTGCCGGTTGCGGGGTGGCTGGTGCTCCGCGGTAGATGCCGGGACTGCCATGAGCCGATCAGCAGCCGCTACCCGATCGTCGAGCTCGCCACCGGGGTGTTGTTCGCCGTCCTCGCCGTGCGCTTCGGGTTCGACCCCGTGCTGCCGGCCTTCCTCTACCTGGGTGCCGTGGGGCTTGCGCTGGCACTCATCGACCTCGACACCCGGCGGCTCCCGAACGCGCTGACCCTGCCCTCGTATCCGGT
>JALYXH010000159.1 GCA_030947185.1 Actinomycetota bacterium
GTGCCGAGGCGCCCTGGCGGCGCTGCGGAGCCCGCCGGCGACCGAGGACGAGGAGGCGCTCGTCTGCCTCGAACGGGACGAACCAGCGCAGCGGCACGTGCCACGTGCTGGTCTCGATGCCGGCCCGCACGTCCGGGTGGTCGCGCTGCCAGCGCTCCAGCTCGGCGTCGGCGCTCGCCGCGACCGCGCGGGGGACGAAAGCCTCGGCCACCTCGTCGGGCAGCCCGGCGCGGAACTCGGTCAGCGCCTCCCAGCTCCGCAGCTGGGTGCGCCACGGGCAGACCAGGGGAACCCCGTCGACGGTGCAGACGAAGGCCTGGAGGGGAGGCTGGCCGTCATCGGCGGCGACGAGCGCACTCAAGGCGGCCCGGTGCTCGAGCTCGGCGCCGGAGACCCGGTCCGGCGCCGTACCCGCCGCGACGTAGGCCTCCCAGAAGCGCCGCTCCGCGCCGGCGAAGGCGGCGAGCGGCTCGTAGACGCGCAGGTAGGCGGCGTACGCAGGCACGGCGGCCATCCTCGCACGGTGCCGCCCCGGCTCCGGCGGCGACCGATACCCTGGGGCACATGGAGGACGGCGGCGGGTCCGGCGGGGTGTTCGAGCGCCAGACCGGCCACGAGCAGGTCAGCTACTTCACCGACCCGGCGTCCGGCCTGCGCGCCATCGTCGCGATCTACTCGACGACGCTCGGCCCGGCGCTCGGCGGCACCCGCTTCTACCCGTACGCGAGTGAGGATGACGCGCTCACCGACGTCCTCAACCTGTCCCGCGCCATGGCCTACAAGGCGGCCTGCGCCGGCCTCGACCTCGGTGGCGGCAAGGCGGTGATCCTCGGCGACCCGGCGGTCGACAAGTCAGAGGCCCTGCTGCGAGCGTTTGGCCGATTCGTGCAGGGTCTGGGCGGGCGCTACTACACCGCGTGCGACGTCGGCACCTACGTCCAGGACATGGACGTCGTCGCGCGCGAGTGCCGGTTCGTCACCGGCCGCTCGCCGGCGCACGGCGGCTCGGGCGACTCGGCCGTGCTCACGGCGTACGGCGTGTTCCAGGGCATGCGCGCCGCCGCCCTGCACCGCTGGGACGAGGCGTCGCTGGCCGGCCGGCGGGTCGGCGTCGTCGGGGTGGGCAAGGTGGGGTTCCATCTGGTCGAGCACCTCGTCGCCGACGGTGCAGGCGTGGTGATCGGCGACGTCGATGCTGCCGCGGTGGCGCGCTGCCGGGACGCGCACCCGGCCGTCGAGGTGGTCGACCCCGCCGACGTGCACCGCCAGCCCGTCGACGTCTTCGCCCCGTGCGCCCTCGGGGGGGCGCTCAACGACCAGAGCGTGCCGGAGCTGCAGGCCGGGATCGTCTGCGGCGCCGCCAACAACCAGCTCGCCCATCCCGGCATCGAGAAGCAGCTGGCCGACCGCGACGTGCTCTACGCACCCGACTACCTGGTCAACGCCGGCGGGCTGATCGCTGTCGCCGACGAGATCGAGGGCTACTCCGAGCCACGTGCCCGTGCCCGGGCTGCGACGATCTTCGACAGCACCCAGCGGGTCTTCCGGCTGGCCCAGGCCGAGGGGGTCCCGCCCGCGGTGGCCGCGGACCGGATCGCCGAGCGGCGGATGGCCGAGGTCGGCCGGCTCCGGACGATCCTCGCGCCGCGCTGAGCCCTCCGCCGCCCGCTGTGGTCGCCGCAGAGCGGGTCGAGCCTGTACCGTAGGCGGCGAGGACGGCGCACGCGCCGTGCTCCCACCACACAGGCGACATTCCGGGGCACCGCCCCGTCGATGATCGAGGGGGTCGAGCCATGGGGCGCGGCCGGGCCAAAGCCAAGCAGACCAAAGTCGCCCGCGAGCTGAAGTACAGCAGCGGCGGCACCGACCTCGATCGACTGCGCGCCGAGCTCTCCGGCGGTCCGGCCGGACCGACCTCGGCGGCCCGGGAGCCGGGCGACGACGACACCGTCGAGGACGACGAGGGCGACGCCTCCACCCGCTGAGCCGGTTGTCCCGCCGGACCTACGCCGGGTGCGCGCCCGTCAAGCGCACGCTCCCGTCGCCGGCGCCCACCTCGCCGGCCACCCACGCAGGGACCCGGCGGCCCATCAGGGTTGCCAGCGTGCGATCCACCTCGGCCGCCGGCACCAGCGCCACCATCCCGACGCCCATGTTGAACGTCCGGTCCATCTCGGCCGGCTCGACCCGGCCGCGCTCGGCCACCAGCCCGAAGATCGGCGCCGGCGTCCAGGTCGAGCGGTCGATGGTGACCGAGAGCGCGTGCGGTACGACGCGGGCGACGTTGGCCGCGAGCCCACCGCCGGTCACGTGGGCGAAGGCGTGCACCTCCACCTCGGCCAGCACGGCCAGGCAGTCCCGCGCGTAGATGGTGGTCGGCGTCAGCAGCACCTCGCCGAGGGTCGCCCCCCCGCCGTGCTCGCCGGACAGCTCGTCGGGCACCGAGTCGAGCCGCATCCGGCCGGCGCCCAGCAGCACGTGCCGGATCAGCGAGAACCCGTTGGAGTGCAGCCCGGAGGACCCCATCGCCACCACGACGTCGCCCGCGCGGACCCGGTCGGCGCCGAGCAGGTCGTCGGCCTCCACCACCCCGACACCGGTGGCCGCCAGGTCGTAGGCGTCGTCGCTCTGCAGGCCCGGGTGCTCGGCGGTCTCGCCGCCGATGAGCGCGCAGCCGGCGATCCGGCAGCCGGTCGCGATCCCGCGGACGATCTGCGCCATCCGCTCGGGCCGGACCTTCCCGGTGGCCACGTAGTCGAGCAGGAACAGCGGCTCCGCCCCGCACACCACCAGGTCGTCGACGACCATGGCCACCAGGTCGATGCCGACCGTGTCGTGGATGTCCATCGCCTGCGCGATCGCCAGCTTGGTGCCCACACCGTCGGTCGAGGACGCCAGCAGGGGCTGCTTGTAGCGGCTCGTGTCCAGCGCGAACAGCCCGGCGAACCCGCCCAGCTCGCCGACCACCTCGGGCCGGCTGGCGCTCGCCACCTCGGACTTCATCAGCTCGACGGCGCGCTCGCCCGCGTCGATGTCCACGCCGGCAGCGGCGTAGGACGACCCGGGCGGCGGGCCGGAGGGGGGGTCGGTCACGGCCGGCTGAGCGCGTCCTCGGCACCGGCGCCGGCGAGCAGCGCGTCGAGGGTGTCGGTGCCCCCGTCAGCGCCGTTGTGCACCACGGTGACGCCGTTGCCCGCGTGCTCGTGGTCGAACCGGGCGACCCGCTCGATCCCCTCCAGCACGTGCTTGCCGATCAGGTCGGCCGAGGGCAGCGGGATCGGGTAGCTGCCGTCGAAGCAGGCCCGGCACAGCCGGTCGGCCGGCTGCTGGCTGGCCGCGACCAACCCTTCCAGCGAGACGTAGGCGAGCGAGTCGGCGCCGATCGAAGCGCGGATCTCCTCCACGCTCAGCCCCGCCCCGATCAGCTCGGCCTTGCTGGCGAAGTCGATGCCGTAGAAGCAGGGCCACTGCACCGGCGGGCTGGAGATGCGCACGTGCACCTCGAGCGCGCCCGCTTCCCGCAGCATCCGCACGAGCGCCCGCTGGGTGTTGCCGCGCACGATCGAGTCGTCCACGACGACCAGCCGCTGGCCGCGGATGACGTCGCGCAGCGGGTTGAGCTTGAGCCGGATGCCGAGCTGCCGGATCGTCTGCGACGGTTGGATGAAGGTCCGCCCGACGTAGCGGTTCTTGACCAGCCCCTCGCCGTAGGCGATGCCGGACTCCTCGGCGTAGCCGATGGCGGCCGGGCCGCCGGACTCCGGCACCGGGATGACCAGGTCGGCGTGGGCCGGTGCCTCCCGGGCGAGCTGCCGCCCGACCTCCACCCGGGTCGCGTGCACGCCGCGGCCGGCGATGGTGGTGTCGGGCCTGGCCAGGTAGACGTACTCGAACAGGCAGCCCTTGGGGTCGGCGGCGGCGAACCGGCTGGACCGGAGCCCGTGCTCGTCGATCGCGAGCAGCTCGCCCGGCTCCACCTCGCGGACGAAGGACGCGCCGACGATGTCCAGTGCCGCGGTCTCGCTGGCCACCACCCATCCTCGCTCGAGCCGGCCCAGGACCAGCGGCCGTACGCCGTGCGGGTCGCGCGCGGCGTAGAGCGTGTTCTCGTCCATGAAGGTCAGCGAGTAGGCACCGCGCAGCGTCGGCAGGACCTCCAGGGCCGCCGCCTCCAGCGACAGGTCGAGCCGGCTGGCCAGCAGCGTGGTGATCAGGTCGGAGTCGGTCGTCGCGCCCATCGCGTCCCGGGCCGGATGCAGGTCGGCCACCCGCCGGGCCAGCTGGCTGGTGTTGGTCAGGTTCCCGTTGTGACCCAGCGCGATGCCGCCGCCGCTGTCGTTGGCCCGGAACGAGGGCTGGGCGTTCTCCCAGGTGCAGCCGCCGGTGGTCGAGTAACGGGTGTGCCCGATCGCCAGGTGGCCGCTGAGCGAGGACAGGGTCGCCTCGTCGAAGACCTGCGAGACGAGGCCGAGGTCCTTGTAGACCAGCACGGTGGCGCCGTCGCTGACCGCGATGCCGGCGGCCTCCTGGCCCCGGTGCTGGAGCGCGTAGAGCCCGTAGTAGGACAGCTTGGCGACGTCCTCGCCCGGCGCCCAGACACCGAAGACCCCGCACGCGTCACGCGGGGGCGGCTCGTCGAGGTCGCCGGGGGTCGTGCTGGCCATCGCGTCCAGGCCTGCTGGCACTGACGTAGCTCCTCAAACGGTACGGCGGGCAGGCCGGCGTACGCGGAGGGACGGGGAAGCCGACACGGAGCAGTGTACCGGCGGCCGCGGACATCTCCCGACCGGACCCGTCAACCGAACGAGATGACGATCTTGCCGAGCGGGTGGCCGGACTCGACGGCAGCCAGCGCCTGCGGGGCGTCGTCGAAGGCGAGCACCTCGCTGACACGCGGGTCGAGCTTCCCGTCGGCAACCAGCCGGGCCACCGCGTCGAGCACCTCCGCGGTGTGCGCCCGCTGGAGCCCGGCGCCACCCAGTTCGGCAGCGGTGCCCGGGTCGGCGGCCGTGACCAGCTTGGCCGGGTCCTTGACCAGGCCGGCCACCGAGCGCAGGGCCGCGCCGCCGACCAGGTCGAAGATGGCATCCACGCCGTCGGGCAGCAGCTCGCGGACGCGCTGGTCGACGCCGTCCCCCGAGACCACCAGCGTCGCCCCCAGCGACTCCACCAGCGCCCGCTTGCTCTCGCTGCCGATGCCCACTACGGCGACGCCGGCATCGCGGGCGAGCTGGGCCGCCGCCACCCCGACCCCACCACCGACTCCGTTGATCAGCAGCGTCTGCCCCGGGACCGGGCCGAGCTGGGCGATGCCGTCGTACGCCGTAGCAGCCGCCACCACGAGGGTGGCCGCGTCCGCGAAGCTGACCTGCGGCGGCTTCTTGGCGCTGACCGCCGCCCTGGTCACGGTGTACTCCGAGAAGGCTCCGTGTCCCGGCGCGGGGGCCCCGAAGACCTCGTCGCCGACCGCGAACCCGGTGACGTCCTGGCCCACCTCCTCGACCACTCCCGCGACCTCGCTGCCGAACTCCGACGGCAGCTCGAGCGGGACGAAGTCCTTCAGGTAGCCGAGGCGGATCTTGTAGTCGACCGGGTTGACGCCGGCCGCCTTCACCCTGACCAGCAGCTCACTGGGGCCAGGCTGCGGCTTCGGCAGGTCGACGTACTCCTGCGTCTGCGGGCCGCCGTACTCGGTGAACCGGAACACCTTGGGCATCTGGGCTGGCCTCTGCTCGACGGTCGGGAAACCACCTTCTCCTACCCGCCGGCCGCTGGCGAACGCTGGCCGGGGGCGCCGCTCAGGCCATCAGCGGCAGCAGGCCGGACAGGTCGGTGCGCTCGCCGGAGGCGCGGACCCGGCCATCGCCCACGGCAGCCGCCCAGTCGAGCCGGCCGGTCGCCAGTTCAACGAAGGCGAGCGGGTCGGCCTCGACCACTCCGGGCGGCGTACCCCGGGTGTGGCGTGGGCCGGCCACGCACTGCACGGCGGCGTACGGCGGGACGCGCACCTCGACCGAGCGCCCCGGCGCCCGGGCGGCGAGCAGACCGACCAGGGCCCGGATGACGACCCGAGCGGCGTCCGGGTGGACGATCTCGGCCGGTGCCCGGCCCAGGGCGGCTGCCAGGTCGAGGCCGTGCACGAGACCCTCCACGCAGCGGGTCGCCAGGAAGTCCGGGAGCGACAGCGCCACCAGCCGGGTGGCCACGAGCCGGTCGGACGGCTGGTCGACGAGCGCCGCCTGCGCGTCCGCGAGGGCGGCCCGCATCACTGCCTGCAGATCCTCCGCGGTGCGGCCGGCCGCGGCCTGCACGGCGCGCTCGGCGACGTCTCTCGCCACCGAGACGGCACCGTCGAGGTAGCCCATCAGGTCGCGGTCGGCTCGGCCGGGAGCCGGCTGGGCGAGGTACCGCGCGACGACGGCGACGCCATGGGCGGTGTGCGCGACCAGCTCGGCGACCCGCCAGCCGGGTAGCCGCGTCGGGCGGTCGAGGTCGGCGTCGGCCAGCCCGTCCACGACGTCGGCCACGCGGGCGTACTGACCGAAGGCAGCGGCCCGGACCACGTCGAAGGGCAGCGGCCGCGCGGGCGCCACGCCTCAGCCGAACAGCCGGGGCAGCGTGCCCTCGTACGCCGCGCGCAGCTCCGCCAGGCCGATGCTGAACTGGCCGGCCACCTCCAGCGGCGAGCCCAGGGCGCCGACGTCCCCGACCGCGGCACACGGGAGGCCCGCGGCGGCACACGCGTCGACGAAGCCCGCTCGCTCCCCGGGAGAGACAGCCACCAGGGCACGAGCGGTGGACTCGCTGACCAGAGCCACGAACGGGTCGATGCCGGCCGGCAGCACGACCCGCGCGCCGAACCCGGCCCGCAGGCAGGACTCGACCAGCGCCTGGGCCAGGCCGCCGTCGGAGAGGTCGTGGGCGGCGGCGAGCCAGCCCTCGCGCGAACCGGCGGCCAGCACCCCGGCGAGCCGGCGCTCGGCGGCGAAGTCGACCAGCGGCGGGCGGCCGCCCAGATGCCGGTGCTCCGACCAGGCCCACTCCGAACCGCCGAGCTCCTCGCGGGTCTGCCCGAGCAGGAAGAGCAGGTCGCCCTCGGCGGCGAACCCCATCGGCGTGCGCCGGGACACGTCGTCGAACAGGCCGAGGACACCGACGACAGGGGTCGGGTTGATCGGGTGGCCGCCGGTGGAGTTGTAGAAGCTGACGTTGCCGCCGGTGATCGGCGTACCGAGCTCGCGGCACGCCTCGGCCAGCCCGCGCACCGCCTCGGCGAACTGCCACATGACGGCCGGGTCCTCGGGGCTGCCGAAGTTCAGGCAGTTGGTGGCCGCGATCGGGGTGGCACCAACGGCTGCCACGTTGCGGTAGGCCTCGGCCAGCGCCAGCTGTGCGCCGGCATAGGGGTCGAGCCGGGCGTAGCGGCCGTTCCCGTCGGTGGCCAGCGCGACCCCGAGGCCGGTCTCGGTTGACAGCCGCAGGACGCCGGCGTCCTCGGGCTGGGCGAGCACCGTGTTGCCCTGGACGTAGTGGTCGTACTGCTCGGTGACCCAGCGCTTGCTGCACAGGTTGGGTGAGGCGACGAGCCGGAGCAGCAGGGCCCGGAGCTCGTCGCCGGTGGCCGGCCTGGGCAGCCGGTCGGCCGCGTCTGCGGCCAGTGCGTCCTGGTCGGCGGGTCGGGCCGTCGGCCGCGCATAGACCGGACCGTCGTCGGCCAGCGAGGCCGGCGGCAGGTCGGCGACCACCTCGCCCCGCCAGCCGATCTCGAGGCGGCCGGTGTCGGTGACCTCGCCGACCACCGTGGCCAGGACGCCCCAGCGACGGCAGACCGCGAGGACCTCGTCGGCGTCACCGGGCGCCACGATGGCGAGCATCCGCTCCTGCGACTCGCTGGTGAGCACCTCCAGCGGCGCCATCGAGGGCTCGCGCAGCGGCACCCGCTCCAGCTCGACCCGCATGCCCGAGCCGCCGTGCGACGCCGTCTCGGACAGGCCGCAGGTCAGACCGGCGCCGCCGAGGTCCTGGATGCCGGTGACCAGGTCGCGCTCGAACAGCTCGAGGCAGCACTCGATGAGCACCTTCTCGGTGAAGGGGTCGCCCACCTGCACGCTGGGCCTCTTGGCCGGCTTGCCGTCGTCCTCGAAGGTGGCGCTGGCCAGCACGGACACCCCACCGATGCCGTCCCGGCCGGTCTTGGCGCCCAGCAGGACCACCAGGTTGCCCGGCCCCTCGGCCCTGGCCAGCTGGATCCGGTCAGCCGGCAGCACCCCGATGGCCAGCGCGTTGACCAGCGGGTTCCCGGCGTACGACGGGTCGAAGACCACCTCGCCGCCCACGTTGGGCAGGCCGAGGCAGTTGCCGTAGCCGCCGATGCCGGCCACCACGCCCTGCACGAGCCGGCGGGTGTCCGGCGCATCGGCGTCGCCGAAGCGAAGCGGGTCCATCACCGCGATCGGCCGGGCGCCCATGGTCAGGATGTCGCGGACGATGCCGCCGATGCCGGTGGCCGCGCCCTGGTAGGGCTCGACGAAGCTCGGGTGGTTGTGGCTCTCCACCTTGAAGGTGACCGCGAGACCCTCCCCGACGTCGACCACGCCGGCGTTCTCGCCCATGCCGACCAGGAGCCGGTCACTGGCCGGCGCGTTGTCGGCGAACTGACGCAGGTGCACCTTCGAGGACTTGTAGGAGCAGTGCTCGCTCCACATCACCGAGTACATCGCCAACTCGGTGTCGGTGGGCCGGCGGCCGAGGATGGCGCGGATCTCGGCGTACTCCTCGGCCTTGAGGCCCAGCTCGGCCCAGGGCTGGTCGAGGTCGGGGTCCTTGCCCGCGAGCTCGACGGTGTCGGTCACGCCGGCACCGTCAGCCGGGACCCGGCGACCCACCGCACCAGGCCGGCGAACATGGCCAGACCGTCCTCGCCGGCCCCGGTCAGCGCCTCGACGGCGTGCTCCGGATGCGGCATCAACCCGACCACGTTGCCTGCCGCGTTGGCGATCCCGGCGATGTCGCGCAGAGCGCCGCTGGGGTTGCCGCCGGCGTACCGGAAGACCACCCGACCCTCGGCCTCCAGCTCGTCGAGGGTGCCCTGGTCGGCGACGTAGCGGCCCTCGCCGTTCTTCACCGGTACGACGATCTCGGCCCCCTCGTCGTAAGCCGAGGTCCAGGCGGTGGCAGTGCTCACGACGGTCAGCCGCTGGGGCAGGCAGGTGAACCGCAGCCCGGCGTTGCGGGTCAAGGCACCGGGCAGCAGGTGCGACTCGCACAGGATCTGGAAGCCGTTGCAGATGCCGAGGACCGGCAGGCCGTCGCGTGCCGCCGGCACCAGCGCCGCCATCACCGGGGAGAACCGCGCGATCGCGCCGCAGCGCAGGTAGTCGCCGTAGGAGAAGCCGCCGGGCAGGACCACCGCGTCGACACCGGCCAGTGTCAGGTCACCGTGCCAGAGCGGGACCGGCTCGGCGCCGGCCAGCCGGACCGCGCGCAGCGCGTCCCGGTCGTCGAGCGAGCCGGGAAACGTCACAACGCCCACGCGGGCTGGCACGACGTCGACTCCTCGGATCAGGCGGTGCTCACGAGGATACCGGCGCGGGGCCGGCCGTCCCGGCAACCGCTCCGCCGGCGCCGGCGCCTCAGGCGGACGGCTCGGCCACGCCACCCGCGGCCCGGCGGGCGAGCCGCTGCGCAGGAGACTCGTCGTGCCAGGTGAGCTCCTTCTCCAGGTGCACGATGGTGCCGGCCTCGGGCTTGCTCGCGAAGCTGACGTGGTCGACCAGCGCGCGCATCAGCTGGATGCCGCGACCCTGCTCGGCGGTGGGGGCAGCGTCGGAGAAGCCCAGCGAGGCGGAGTCGAAGCCGTGTCCACGGTCGATCACCTCGATGACGCAGCTGGCGTCGTCGATGGAGACGGCCACCTCGTAGTCGTCGCCCGGACCGGAGTGGGTCAGCACATTGGTGCACGCCTCCGTGAGGGCGACCTCGAGGTCGTGCTGGCACCTCTCGTCGACACCCAGGACGCCCATAGCCGACGTGCAGATGCGGCGGACGACCGGGATGCTGAGTTCGTCCCGTGGCAGCGCCAGGATCATACGGATCTCCACGGGCGAAGCACTCCTTGTCGGCGAGGTGGGCCGTGGCACGGGCAGTGTCGTCATGGCCAGTCAGGCCTTACCCGGTCCGATGATCCTCAACGCGTATGGCGAAGTCCTCGATGACCGGATTTGCGAGCAGCGTCTCGGCCATCCGGCGTACCGACTCCATCGCGGCGGCGCTCGGAGGGTCCCCGTCGACGTCGATCTCGAAGTGCTTGCCCTGCCGCACGCCGCGCACGCCGGCGATCTCCAGGCTGGGCAGTGCACCGGCGATCGCCTGGCCCTGCGGGTCGAGGATCTCGGGCTTGAGCATGACGTCGACGACGACGCGGGCCACGCGGACTCCGATCTGCCGGACAGGTCTCTCGGCAGCCTAAGTCGCCTCGGCCGATCAAGGAGAAATGGTCGCGACACGCCGAGGTGAGACGGCCACTTCTCCTTGATCGGGACAGATGGAGGCAGCGTGCCGCCGATCGGTGCACCTCGACGTCAGGCGGCCCGGCGGGACAGAGCCGCGCGGACTTCCCGGGCCACGCGCCAGCTCTGCCGGTAGACATCGGTGGCGGTGAAGCGAACAACCACCCAGCCAAGGGCCAGCAGCCTGTTCTGGCGCCGCCGCTCGACGACGAAGGCCTGCGCCTCCAGATGGGCGTCCCGGCCGTCGTACTCGATGGCGATGCGCAGGCCGGGGTAGGCGAGGTCGACTCGGGCCACGAACTCGCCATCAGCGTCAACGACCACGTGCTGGGCGACTGGGCGAGGCAGGCCGGCCTGGATGAGAAGGAAGCGGAGCCTCGTCTCCATCGGCGACTCTGCCAGCGGCTCGGCGAGCTCCACCACCGCGCGGGCCTGTCGTACGCCGCGCCAGCCGGCGTACATCGGCAGTCTGGCGGTCACTCCGGCCACGGTGCACGTCCCGAGGTGCAGCAGCGCATCGACCGCTACCGTCGCCTCGACCAGGGTCGACGTACGAGCCAGGTCGAGTGCCGTGCGTACCGGCGAGGTCACGCGGAGACCGCCGACCGTCACGACGTCCGCCCGCGGCAGCAGTGCCTGGCGGACGACGAGGGCGGGTCGCGGCGCGACGTCGACGCCGCGGGGGACGGTCGCCCGGACCGGATCCATCGCCTCCTGCAGCTCAACGCCGTACAGCCAGGCCGCACTCTGGTGACTTGCGCAGGCTCCCGCCGGAATCACCAGGGCGAGAGCAGCTGCCCGCACCCCATGGTCCCCGGCCAGCTGCGAGGGAAGGTCGACGTCGCGGCACAGCCGCACCAGCAGCCCGTTGTCGACGAGCCGCCGAAGCCCGGAGCGAGTGACACCGCTGGCGAGCGCCATGCGCGCCGTCAGCGGTCCGTCCGGTAGCACCGCACCAGCCTGCATCCACTAGGGGAGGCGCGGCGGCGGCGTCCACACCCGATTGCGCGGGAGGCGCCCCACTCCCCGGCGCCGATCAAGGAGAAATGGCCGTGACACGACGGCGCGGAACAGCCACTTC
>JALYXH010000185.1 GCA_030947185.1 Actinomycetota bacterium
ACTACGGATCAGAAGGTTGGGGGTTCGAGTCCCTCCGAGCGCACCAGGTCGTCGCCTGGTCGAGAGCGTGATTGCGATCAAGGCTGACTCGAGCTGGGGGAGTTGGCCACACTGTGGTCATGATCTCCCCTGAGGACGGCGGCAGACCGGCAGCGACGCCCGCTCCGAGCGCTACGCCGAGTAAGCCGCGGTTCCCTCTGCCACCGTTGCTCCGCAGCCGGTTGACCGGCGAGGCCGTACGCGATCTGCACCAGCTCGAGGAGTACGTGCCAGCCTGGCTGCGCCCTACGCCTGGTGAGAACCGGTTGCCGCTGGCAGGCGCCATCCTCGTCGCCGCCAGCCTCCAGTTCGCGTTGCCGGCCCGCTTCGGGCTGCATCCCCGTTGGCTGTTGCCGACTCTGGAATTGGCGTTGTTCGTGCCGCTAACGGTGCTCAACCCGATCCGTCTGACCAGGGCCACCCGGGCCGGCCGGTATCTGAGCATCGCCCTGGTGGCCGCGATCAGCGTCGACAACGGGCTCAGCGCCGGATTACTGGACTACGACCTGGTCACCGGCAAGGCGGGTGACGCAGCCGGTCCGCTGCTGGCAGCAGCTGCTGCCATCTACCTCACCAACGTGATCGTATTCGGCATCTGGTACTGGGAGTACGACCGCGGCGGCCCGTTCGAGCGGGCCAAGGCAGCTCGACACTACCCAGACTTCTTGTTTCCGCAGATGGCCAGCCCGGAGGTAGCCCATCCGAACTGGGAGCCGAACTTCGTCGACTACCTCTATGTCAGCTTCACCAACGCCACCGCGTTCTCCCCTACTGACACCATGCCGCTGTCGCGCTGGGCGAAGGTGCTGATGGGCCTGCAGAGCGCGGTCAGCCTGTCCACGACGGCCCTTGTGATTGCCAGGGCGGTGAACATCCTCAAGTGACCGGACACGACTCCGTCAGGACCACGGTGTTACCGGGCGCTCGACCGGCCTGCCGTCTAGGACGACGTCGAGTCGCTCGTTGAAGAAGGCGATTAGGCCCTGGACCTGTGCCGCGTCGTGCAGCGGGTCGTGGTAGCTCCATGCGATGTCCGCGATCACCCCAGCGCCGACCTGGGCCGACCAGTACGAAGCCTCCCCCTTGTAGGCGCACCAGGTGCGCGTCTCGCTCGGTACGAGGGGAACTCGCACGTCCTCCGGCGGCAGGTAGTACCGCGTAGGCAGCAGAGTCTCGAACAGCACCTTTGGTCGGCTGGACTCCGCGATCACCGCGCCCTTGGACTCGAAGCGGACCTGCCGGGAGCTGGCCCGCACGTCGATGCGGTCGAAAGGGTTGTGAGGGTGGGCGAAGATGGGCTCGTCCTCCTCGTACCAGACGTCGAAGGCGGCAAAGTCGAGCACCACATATCCGGCCAAGTCTGGGTCGGCGAGGCGAAAAGCGGCTCCCGTGCTGCGCTGGCCGTCCCCCTTGATGTCGACCGGCTCCCCTGAGGCGGTGTGGATGCCGAACGGGATGGACGGATCCAGGATGGGGCGGCCAGACACGTCTGGCCAGGACAGGCCCACGCGGTCGGCATCGACACCGTCGTCGACGCCGGCCGTCACCAGATCGCCCGCGATGTCCTCCGCCGGGACCGCATACGCGGGGACGACTCGGCGCGGCTCCCAGAGAAGCACCGCTCGGGTGCTGTCCACGACAGTGTCGCCGCCCACGATGGCCCGCACGCGCTTCGCGGTGGGTTCGTGCCGCAGCTCGCCCAGGATGTTCAACTGGGTGTCGCGCAGACGGATGCTCACGTCAGGTTCACCTTCTGCCTCAGCGGCGGTATCCAGAGCGAGACCTGCTCGGGTTCGAACGTCGAGTGAACGGTTCGTACCAGGTCGGCGGTGAGCGAGGCGAGATCCACCTGTCCGCGCAATCGAGCGCTGAACTGCTCGAGGGTGCGGGCGGCGTCGTACCGAGCCCGGTTGAACCGGTGATCCACCGCGGCCTGCACACGATGACGGAGGGGCTGGAACAGCGCCGCCACCGCCAACGTGGAGCCCGCCACCGCCACCGAACTACTGCTCGGCAGCAGCCGGGTGACCACCGTGACCAGGCTGACGTAGACAGCGATGAGGAGCCCGCTGATCAGGGCGTAGGACACGGTCCGGCTGATGAGCCGGTCGATGTCGTACAGGCGATAGCGGAGCACCGCGACAAGGATGGCCACCGGGATGGCTAGCACCGACAGCGGCAACGTCACTTGCATCAGCTTGGTCAGCGGTCTGCTGAGCACCGGTAGCACCGTGAACGTGAAAGCTGGTAGGGCCGCGAGCAAGACGACGCCGGCGGCATAGGTCAACCAGCGCAGCTGGGTGCGTTCGACCGCGCCAGCACGCTGGTACCGAACTACCAGCGAGGCCAGCGACACGGCGATGGAGCCGGCTAAGAGCAGCATGCCGAGGGCCGCCAATCCGAGAGCCCAAGGAGAGTTGACAGCTAACGGGTTGAGGGCGATCTCCATGTTCTCGGCCAGTCCCGGCTTGATCGCTTGACCGGTGCTGGCGATCACCACCGCTACCACCGATAGACGCTCGATCCGCACCCATCGCGGGCTCGGGAGCTGCCCGTTGGGAAAGCGCAGGAAGAGAAAGACGGTCGCCAGGGTCACCTCCCAGACCCACTGCCAGGCCTGCACCCACAGCAGGGCATGACCTCCGGGCAAGCCCGGATATCGGGTCAGCGCCGCAGCGGCGTACTCACCCGCCGCGAACTGAGCGGCGGTGGACAACCCAGCGGCAGCCAGCAGCCAGCCCATCACTGAGCCTGGTCGTCGCAGCGCCAGCAACGCACCGGTTCCCGAGAAGGTCAGCGCCAGAGGAACTCCGAAGCCGCGAAAACCCCAGATAGTGGTACCGGGCGGCAGCCGCGGATCGGCGACGACCAGTCCAATACCCGCCAGCACTATCAAGATCGACAGCGTGAGCAACGACCAGACCGCTGCCGGAGCCGCCCATACCCTGGCCAACCAGCGCACAGACCGACCCGGGTCCGCCGCCCGGGGCAGTTCCTCTGACAAGCTCTTACCCGTCATCGGAGTTGATGGTGGGGCGCCACCGTCGCGCTAGCGTTACGAAAGCGGTTCGAGGCGCCGCCGGGTCCATCCTGGTCGCGATCCTCTGCGTAGGTGACATCCCCTTACGTGGGGTAACTCGGCGTGGGGCGCTGTGGGTTGGACTATGACGCGATCAGGGCCGGCTGCGCCACCTCCTCGGTTGCGGGCTTGTTCCGGAGCAGGGCCCATCGAGCCTTCGGAGAGGTAGCGGCGGTCAGACATCTGCCATTCGTCGTGAGCCTCGACCAGGACGGCACCGGCCAGCCGCAGTAGCGCGGCCGGATTGGGAAACGGCCCGACGGGGTCGCGGCGCAGGACCGTCCCCCCGAACGAGTCCCGAGATGCAGTGAGATGCCGGTCATCGATGGTTGTCACGCTGACCCCCCGGTAGGCGTGGCCAGCACGTTACGAGCCCACCGGTCTGCGGTAATGGGTTGCGAAGAGATCCCGCACAGCCCGGACACGGGCGCGGACCTGGGTGGCCTCGGCGCCTACCGTGAGGCCAGGGCCACCATCGACGACGCCGCGCGGATGGCGTCGGAGCTCCCCGAGGCCGCCGAGGGCGAGCGGCATGGCAATCGCACCTGGTCGGTGGCCGGCAAGGCGTTCGCGTGGGAGCGCCCGTTCAGCAAAGCCGACGTCAAACGGTTCGGCGACCGGACTCCTCCAGACGGGCCGATCCTCGCCGTACGGGTGCTGGACCAGAGCGACAAAGAGGCGGTGCTCGCCGCTCACCCCGGGAGCTTCCTGACGATTCCGCACTTCGACGGGTATCCCGCCGTACTGATCCGGCTGACGGTCGTTGGCGAGCACGAGCTGCGGGAGGCGATCACGGAGGGCTGGCTGGCGTGCGCCCCGGCGTCGCTGGCGGCCGGACTGCCCGACCACTGAGCCGGCCGGACTGCCCGGGCTGTGCGCTCGTAGCCCCCTGGCGATCATCGCGCTGCCGCTGGTGTTCGCCGCCGGCATGCCGCTGATGGACACCCTGGACGGGGTGCTCATGTGCAAGGCCCGAGCGTTCCTAGGCCCGCAACGATGTGACGTACACCAGTCACGAGCAGGAAGCGGCGATCTCGCTCAGCAGCAGGCGGCGCGCCCGGCCTCGTCGGTGGCGCAGCAGGTGCCGTCGCCGGCGACGGCGGAGTGCGCCAGGTCCTTGTCGCTCTCGAGGTCGGGACGGTCGTCGGTCTTGACGGTGTAGACCTCCCACGGCTCGGCCCCGGGCCCGATCACCCACACCTTGTCCTGCAAGGCGTAGCAGCAGGTGGTGTTCTCCTGGACGTCGGTGAGCAGGCCGGCGGCGGTGAGTCGGGTAGTGGCTTTGGTGACCTCGTCGGTGGAGGCGACCTCGACGCCCAGGTGGTCCATGCGGGTGTCCTCGCCGGGCGCGCCCTCGAGCAGGACCAACTTGAGCGGCGGCTCGGCGACCGCGAAGTTGGCGTAGCCGGGGCGGCGCTTGGCCGGCGTGGCGTCGAACAGCTTGGAGTAGAAGGCGACGGCGGCATCGAGGTCGGCGACGCGGAGGGCGAGCTGGATGCGTGACATGGCTCGACAGTTGCATGCTGCATCGATGACTGTCAACATAGACGCATGTCGAAGTTACGGAAGCTTCTGCCGGTGGTCGAGGGGTACGTCGCCTGCTGCACTCCGCTGGGAGCGGAGCCGATGAGCGCGGGTGAGGCCGAGCGGGTCGCCGTACTGCTCAAGGCGCTGGCCGACCCGGTGCGGCTGCGGCTGATGTCGCTGATCGCGGCGGCCGACGAGGCGTGCGTGTGTGACCTGGTGGTGCCGTTCGACGTGTCGCAGCCGACGATCTCCCACCACCTGCGGGTGCTGCGCGAGGCCGGGCTGGTCGAGGCGGACCGGCGCGGGACCTGGGTGTACTACCGGGCCCGGCGGGACGCGCTGGACGCGGTGGGCTCGCTGTTCTCCGCTGCGCTGGCCCGCGCGTGAGGGTGCCGCTGGCCCGGCGGGCGTTCGCGGAGCTCCTCGGCACGGGCCTGCTGGTCGCGGTCGTGGTCGGGTCCGGCATCGCGGCGCAGCGGCTGAGCGTCGACCCCGGACTGCAGCTGCTCGAGAACGCGGTGGTGACCGCGGCCGGGCTGCCGGTGCTGATCCTGGTGCTCGGGCCGGTGAGCGGGGCGCACCTCAACCCGGTGGTGTCGGTGGCGGACTGGCTGCTCGGCCGGTTTTCGGGTGGCGGCCTGGCCGGTCGTGATGTTGCCGTGTACGCCGGGGCGCAGGTGGTCGGCGCTGTCGGCGGGGCGCTGCTGGCGAACGCGATGTTCGGGGTCTCTGCCGGGTTCTCCACTCATCCGCGGGGCGGCTTCGGGCTGTGGCTGGGCGAGGTGGTGGCGACCGCCGGGCTGCTGCTGGTGATCGTCGCGCTAGCCCGGTCGGGGCGCAGCGGGCAGACGCCGTGGGCGGTCGGCGCCTACATCGGGGCGGCGTACTGGTTCACCTCGTCGACGTCGTTCGCGAACCCGGCGGTGAGTGTGGGGCGGGCGTTCAGCGACACGTTCGCCGGGATTGCTCCTGCTTCGTTGGGGGGCTTCGTGCTGGCGGAGGTGGTCGGCGGGGCGGTCGGGCTGGGGCTGGTGCTCGCGCTGTTTCCGGGAGACGCGGCGGCTCAGCTGGTGGTGCCGGCCGAGGGTGTTTCGACGGGGAGCGCGCGGTGAGCGGAGTGCCCGAGGTGCTGTTCGTCTGCGTGCACAACGCCGGGCGGTCGCAGATGGCGGCCGCCTTTCTGAGGTCGTACGCCGGCGGGCGGGTCGCCGTACGCAGCGCCGGGTCGGTGCCGGCCGACCAGGTGAACCCGGCGGTGGTCGAGGTGATGCGCGAGGTCGGGCTCGAGATCGGCGCCGAGGTGCCGAAGCGCCTGAGCGACGGCGCCGTGCGGGCGGCTGACGTGGTGATCACGATGGGCTGCGGGGATGCCTGTCCGGTCTTCCCCGGCAAGCGCTACCTCGACTGGTCCCTCGACGACCCGGCCGGGCTGGCGGTCGAGGACATCCGGCCGATCCGGGACGAGATCGACCGGCGGGTACGCGGGCTGTTGGCCGAGCTGGTCGGTCTCGCGATCGTGCCCCTGGTGCCCGCCCACGCGGACGCGGTGCTGGCGATCTACCAGGCCGGCATCGACAGCGGCGACGCGACCTTCGAGTCCGCGGCGCCGTCGTGGGCAGCGTGGGATGCCGCGCACCTGCCCGCGCATCGGTACGTCGCGCTCGACCCGGCCGGCGTCGTGCTCGGTTGGGTAGCGGCCTCGCCGGTCAGCAGCCGGTGCGTGTACGCCGGGGTCCTCGAGTGCAGCGTGTATGTCGCGCCGGCGGCGCAGGGGCATGGCGTCGGGCGGGCTCTGATGGAGGCGCTGATCGACTCGACCGAGGCAGCCGGGATATGGACGCTGGAGGCTGGGATCTTCCCGGAGAACGCGGCCAGCCTGGCGCTGCACGAGGCGGTCGGGTTCCGGGTGGTCGGGACGCGGGAGCGGATCGGTCAGCAGCACGGCCGCTGGCGCGACACCCTGCTCCTGGAACGCCGGAGGGCATGAGTTCCGGGGGCCGGGTTCAGTGGCTGATGGGCAGGACCTCCTGCCCGTAGCCGAAGACGTGAAGGCTCAGGACATCGACTTCACGACGTGGGTCGCCGAAGAACGCAGAAAGTCGGCGCGCGACCCGGGCGAAGGGCTTCTCACGAGACGTGCCGGCCACGTCCCAATTTGCCATCGGCACCACCAGGAACCGGTGCTGGGCGTCGGGTGCGATGTGCGTCTTCCACAGGTCCTTGAGGTCGTGATTGTTCGTCGTCGTGCCGCCCCGCTCTACTTCACCAAGGATGCCGCGCCCCGCTGCCAACCGGTAGTAGAAGTCCGGCCGCGCCGAGGTGACGAACCCCAGCTCAGGCGTCAGCACCACTTCTTGGGAGAAGCCCAGTCGATCGACCAGGAGCTTCGCCACGATGGCCTGAACAGCACTGCTCTGGGCCCGATGGATGTGGACCTGGTCGATATCCGCGGCAGTTGTTGTCAGATGCGCCAGGAGCGCAGCCGACAGTTCGTCTACCCGAGTCAGCTCCGCGATTTCGGCGATCGAGGGGTTCGCGCGCACAAGTCGCGCGTATCCGACGGTCACAACGGCGCAGCTTCACAGCTTCGCGGCCCGAAAGCTATCGCCGGCTAGACCACACAAGACGGCGCGCTGGGTAGCCTGGGAGCTGCGGCCCGACGGACTTCCTAGATCGGACATGTCCCCACCCGCACGACCTTGTCGTGCTGCCTGGGGAGTCCGGTGCCGCTGTTCCGTGCGTCCGCCGCGACCGTGGCGGCAGAAGGGCTCGCAGGGACGCTGGCCGGGCGAATGGCGGGCCAGTATCCGTTCATGGTCGGGCAGCGGGCGGGCGAATCAGAGATCCGTTCATGGCGCGAAAGCGTGCCCGTGCTGGCGAGGGACCTCGTTGATGCCGGTCTCAGTGACGTGGAGATGTTGCTGGAGTACCAGTTGCCGCTCACCAGCAAGCGCGCGGATGCAGTCCTTGCCGGCGTCCACCCCAAGACGGGGCGCCCGTCGTACGTCGTCATCGAGCTGAAGCAGTGGACGCAGGCTCAGCTCCATGACAGCGACATGGAACTGTGCACCCTCGGCGCCTACGCCGGACGCGCTGTTCTCCACCCCGTCGAGCAGGTCCGGCGCTACTGCACGTTCCTCACCGACTTCCTGCGCGCACTGGAGCACCACCCGGATGCCGTTGCTGGGGCGGCCTACTTGCACAACGCGACGGAGCGCGGCGTCGCCTCGCTCCGCGCGTTGCCGGAAAGTTTCCAGGGACGGCTGTTCACGCGAGACAGCCGGGCGGCATTTCTGGACTATCTGAAGTCGCTGCTGAGTCCGGCGTCCGGGGCCGTGGCGGCGGACATGCTGCTGGCCAGCAAGGTCGCCCCGAGCCGGCAATTGCTCACGGTAGCGGCCGCGGAGATCAGCGACCGGGAGCAGTTCACGCTCCTGGACGAGCAGCAGCTGGCATACCGGTTGGTCCTGAGTGCCGTTCAAGGTGCTGGCCGGTCTGACTTCAAGCAGGTCGTCGTGATCACCGGCGGGCCCGGCTCCGGAAAGAGCGTGGTAGCGCTTGCGTTGCTGGGCGAGCTTTGGCGCCAGGGCCGATCGGCGCTGCACGCTACTGGTTCGAAGTCCTTCACCGAGACGCTTCGGAAGGTGGCTGGACACCGAAACGGACGAGTCAAAGCCTTGTTCAAGTACTTCAACAGCTTCATGGACGCCGAGAAGAACGGGCTCGACGTCCTTATCTGCGACGAGGCCCACCGCATCCGCGAGACATCTGCGAACCGCTACACCAGCGCCAGACTGCGCACGGGGACACCACAGATCAGCGAGCTCTTGTCAGCCGCGAGGGTTCCGGTCTTCTTGCTCGACGAACACCAGGTCGTGCGACCGGGCGAGCTCGGGACCCTCGACGTCATCCGCTCCGCGGCGGCTGCGATCGGGGCGGACGTCAGTCACGTCGATCTGAACGCGCAGTTCCGGTGCGGCGGCAGTCGAGCCTACGAGGGCTGGGTACTCCGCCTGCTGGGCCTGGCCGAGGGTGGTCCCTCGGAGTGGGTCGGCGATGACCATTTCGACGTGCGCATTGTCGAATCGCCCTCCGAACTCGAGGACTTTCTTGCCAGCAAGGTCGAGGGCGGATACGGAGCAAGGATGACCGCCGGATTCTGCTGGCCGTGGCACGACCCCCGCCAGGACGGCTCCCTTGTCGACGACGTCGTCATCGGCAAGTGGTCCAGGCCCTGGAACGTGAAGGGTGAGCGCGCTGCTGCGGGTGCGCCGCCCGCGAGCCTCTGGGCCAGTGATGCGGCCGGCTTCGGCCAGGTCGGCTGCGTCTACACAGCGCAGGGATTCGAGTACGACTGGAACGGAGTGATCATGGGCCCGGACCTGGTCTGGCGCGACGGCAGGTGGATCGCCCAGCGCGACGGCTCGAAGGACCCGGCCTTCCGCAGTCTCAGTGACTCCGACGTGGACCCGCTGCTGCGCAACGTCTACAAGGTGTTGCTCACCCGAGGGATGGTTGGCACCGCGATCTACTCGGTCGATGCGGCTACGCAGGCGATGCTTCGTTCCTTGTTCCGCCCGGTGCTCGGCTCAGTCGACGCGGTTCCCGAACGAGTCTGAGGACGGCTCTGCGCTGGCCGCGGGTTCGGCAGATCGCCGTGATTCGCCGCGGGCGGCCACTACGGCGATCGCGTCGACGAACTTCGGCCACAGGTCGCGCGGCAGGTCGTGACCCATCGCCGGGAACCCGATGAACTTCGCCCCGGGAATCGTGCGCGCCAGCGCCTTCCCGCCGCTGGGCCGCACCAGCGGGTCTGCCAGCCCGTGCAGCACCACGGTCGGTACGTCGAGTCGGGCCAGCTGCTTCGTCCGGTCCGGCTGGGCGACGACGGCGCCGAGCTGGCGGCGGTAACCGCGCGGGTCATAGGCCCGGTCGTAGCTGCGTCCGGACAGGTCGCGCAGATAGTCCTCATCCCGGACGAACCCTGGCGAGCCGATGACGCGGAACGTCTCCAGCGTCGCGAGCATCGCGCTCTCCCGGTCGGCCGCGACGCGCCGGCGCAGCAGCTGCACGAGCAGCCGGGGCCGAGCCTGCCCGACCCGACGTGACCCGGTCGAGGTCATGATCAGGGTCAGGCTGCGCGTCCGCTGCGGGTACTTCAGCGCAAAGGTCTGCGCGATGAACCCGCCCATCGACGCCCCGACCACGTGCGCCGAGTCCAGCCCCAGCTCGTCGAGCAGGCCGGCCATGTCGGCGGCCATGTCCTTGATCCGGTACGGCGGACGCCGCCGGCGTAGCAGCAGGTCGCGGGTGGTCGGCGCGGCCAGGTGCGACAGATGCGTCGACAGTCCGACGTCTCGGTTGTCGAACCGGACGACGAAGTGCCCGCGCGCCGCGAGGTCTGCGCACAGCTCGTCCGGCCAGGCGATCATCTGGGTGCCCAGGCCCATCACCAGCAGCACGGGGGCGTCTCCCGGGTCGCCGAATGTCTCGTAGGCGATCTCGATGCCGTTTGACTGCGCGTGCCGCGTCTCGGGGCTGGTGAGGGTCATGACCAGCAAGGCTAACTCAGCGTGGCTCAGTCGAAAGTGAGCTGCTCCGTACGCCGGGGAACCAGC
>JALYXH010000203.1 GCA_030947185.1 Actinomycetota bacterium
CAGGTAGATCGAGGGGTACTTCATCGTCAGCTTCGATCCGAGGTTCCCGTCGATCCACTCCATCGTCGCGCGCTCGTGCGCGATCGCTCGCTTGGTGACGAGGTTGTAGACGTTGTGCGACCAGTTCTGGATCGTCGTATAGCGAACCCGCGAGCCGGGCTTGCAGATGATCTCGACGACCGCCGAGTGCAGCGAGTCGGTCGTGTAGGTGGGCGCCGTGCAGCCCTCGATGTAGTGCACGAACGAGCCCTCGTCGGCGATGATCAGCGTGCGCTCGAACTGGCCCATGTTCTCGGTGTTGATCCGGAAGTAGGCCTGCAGCGGGATCTCGACGGTGACGTTCTTGGGCACGTAGATGAACGAGCCGCCCGACCACACCGAGGTGTTGAGCGCGGCGAACTTGTTGTCCCCGACCGGGATTACCGAGCCGAAGTACTCGCGGAACAGCTCCGGGTGCTCGCGCAGGCCGGAGTCGGTGTCGAGGAAGATGACGCCCTGCTGCTCGAGGTCCTCGCGAATCTTGTGGTAGACGACCTCGCTCTCGTACTGCGCAGCCACGCCCGAGACCAGCCGCTGCTTCTCCGCCTCCGGGATGCCGAGCTTGTCGTAGGTGTTCTTGATGTCGGCCGGCAGGTCGTCCCAGGTCGCCGCCTGCTTCTCCGTCGACCGGACGAAGTACTTGATGTTGTCGAAGTCGATCCCGGACAGGTCGGAGCCCCAGGTCGGCATCGGCTTCTTGCCGAACAGCTTCAGGCCCTTGAGCCGCATCTCGAGCATCCACTCCGGCTCGTTCTTCAGCCCCGAGATGTTGCGGACGACGTCCTCGTTGAGGCCCCGCCGGGCACCGGTGCCGGCGGCGTCGGAGTCGGACCAGCCGAACTTGTAGCTGCCCAGCGCCGCCAGGTGTTCGTCCTGGGTCGGTGTCGAAGCCGGAGCCGATGTCGAGGGCGCCTCGTTGGCTGTCGTCGTCATGAAGATGTCCTCGCTGCCGTAGCGGTGGTGCTCGGGATGTGGGTGGTGCAGACGCCGTCGCCGTGGGCGATCGTCGCCAGTCGCTGGACGTGGGTGCCGAGCAGACGGCCGAAGGCCGCCGTCTCTGCTTCGCACAGCTGCGGAAACGCTTCGGCCACGTGCTGCACGGGGCAGTGGTGCTGACAGAGCTGGGCGCCGGTGGGCTTGGAGGTGGCGCTGGCGGCATAGCCGTCGGCCGACAGGGCCTGGGCCAGGACGTCGGCCCGCTGGTCGGGCGGCGCCTGCTCGACCGCTACCTGCAGCCGCTGTTCCCATTCTGCGACGCGGGCCCGGGCGAAGGCGGCGACCGCCTCCTCCCCGCCGGAGGCCTGCAGGAAGTGCAGTGCGTTGAGCGCGATGTCGTCGTAGGCGTGCGGGAACCCGGCCCGGCCGGACTCGGAGATGGCGAACATCTTGGCGGGCCGGCCACGGCCGCGGGCGCCGTACTGACGGGCCTGCCGGGTGGTGATGGAGCCGGCCGCCAGCAGCGCGTCGAGATGGCGCCGGATCGCGGCCGGACTCAAGCCCAGCCGCTGACCGAGCGCCGCAGCGGTCGCCGGCCCCTCCTCGAGGAGCAGGCGGGCGACCCGGTCGCGGGTGCGCTCGTCGAGACCGGGAGCCGGCCGCTCGGTGCTGGCGTATTTCACTACGTCAGTGTGTCGTATTTGCCGGGGGGCGGCAACCGGAAGCCCGCACCTAGACTCGGCCCCATGCCGCCGCGGACTGACGAGCTGGCCGTCGAGGTCACCGACCTCGGCAAGCGCTACGGCCGCACGGTGGCTCTCGACGGTGTCTCCTTCGCCGTACGCCGGGGCAGCGTGCTGGCCCTCCTGGGGCCTAACGGCGCCGGCAAGACGACGGCTGTCGAGATCTGCGAGGGCTTTCGGCGTCCGGACCGCGGCTCCGCGCGGGTGCTCGGCCTCGACCCGGGCCGGGACGGCCGCAGCCTGCGTCCCCGCGTCGGGGTGATGCTGCAGGCCGGCGGGGTCTACCCCGGCGCGCGGGCCGGGGAGATGCTGCGGCTGGTCGCGTCCTACGCCCGATCGCCGCTGGACGCCGACGAGCTGATGGACCGGCTCGGCCTGACCGACAGCGCGCGCAGGCCGTACCGGCGGCTGTCCGGCGGCCAGCAGCAGAGGCTGTCGCTGGCGATGGCCGTCATCGGCCGCCCGGAGGTGGTATTCCTCGACGAGCCGACCGCCGGCCTGGACCCGCAGGCCCGCCGAGGGGCCTGGGAGCTGGTGGAGGCGTTGCGCCGCGACGGTGTCTCGGTGCTGCTGACCACGCACTTCATGGACGAGGCAGCCCGGCTGGCCGACGACGTGGTGATCGTCGACGAGGGCCGGGTGGTCGCGGCCGGCACCCCGGCCGAGCTGTCCCGGGGCGGCGCCGACCGCCAGCTGCGCTTCCGCGCGCCGACCGGGCTCGACCTCGACCAGCTGCTGCTGGCGCTGCCCGACGGCAGCGCGGCCAAGGAGTCCCCCGCCGGCCAGTACGTCGTCGAGGGCGAGATCAGCCCCCAGCTGCTGGCGACGGTCACTGCCTGGTGTGCGACCCACAGTGTGATGGCGCAGGACCTGATGGTCGAGCAGCGCTCGCTCGAGGACGTGTTCCTCGAGCTCACCGGGCGGCAGCTGCGGCCATGACCGGTACGACCGGCTCCCGATCATGACCGCCTCGACCGCGCCCGACTGGCCGGCCGGCGCGCTGGCGCCCGCCGCCGGGGCGGCGCCCCTCGGGCGCATGCTCGCCGCGCAGACGGCGACCGAGCTGCGGCTGACGCTGCGCCGGGGCGAGAGTGTGCTGCTGACCCTGGTCATCCCGGTGGTGCTGCTGGTCCTGTTCGCCGCCGTACCGCTGGTCGACCTCGGGCCGGGCCGCCGCGTCGACTTCCTGGTGCCCGGCCTGCTCTCGCTGGCCGTGATGTCGACGGCGTTCACCGGCCAGGCCATCGCCACCGGCTACGAGCGGCACTACGGCGTGCTCAAGCGGCTCGGCGCGACAGCGCTCCCCCGCTGGGCCCTGCTGGTCGCGAAGACGGCGGCGGTACTGGCGGTAGAGGTGCTGCAGGTCGTCGTGCTGGCCGTCGTGGGGCTCGCCCTGGGCTGGCGACCGCACGGCTCGGTGGTCGGGGCCCTGCTGCTGGTGGTCCTCGGGACCGCTGCCTTCTCCGGCCTGGGGCTGCTGATGGCCGGACTGCTGCGGGCGGAGGTGACCCTCGCCGCGGCGAACCTGGTCTACGTCCTGCTGCTGGTCGTGGGCGGCGTGGTGTTCCCCCTGACCAAGTTCCCGCCGGGCGTGCGCTCGGCGCTCGTGCTGCTGCCGGTCACCGCCCTGTCGGACGGTCTCCGCGCGGTGCTGCGCGCCGGAGAGGGCATGCCGCTGCATGCCCTTGTCGTCCTGGTCGTCTGGGCGGTCGGCAGCCTGACCCTGGCTGCCCTGACGTTCCGCTGGGAGTGACCAGGGCCGGTCCCGGTGCCCGCTAGCGGGTGTAGGTCACCGTCACGGCGCCGGTCGCACGGTCCCAGCGGACCGACCCGCCCTGGAAGGCGTTGAAGCGTCCGGCCCCGTCCGGCGTCGGCAGCTCGTCGGTGAGCGGGTAGCCCAGCGTGCTGGCCTCCCAGCCCAGCGACGCCCACGTGGCGCGGATGCCGCCGTGCACCTCGTGCGACCCGGTTGCGGGGGTCCAGTAGACCGACCCGCCCTGGAAGGCGTTGACGCGTCCGAGCCCGTCGGGCGTGCGCAGCTCGTCGGTGAGCGGGTAGCCCAGCAGGCCGGTCTCCCAGCCCAGCGAGGCCCACTTGGACCTGATGCCGCCGTGCACCTCGTGCGACCCGGTGGCCGGGGTCCAATAGACCGACCCACCCTGGAAGGCGTTGAAGCGACCGACCCCGTCGGGCGTGCGCAGCTCGTCGGTGAGCGGGTAGCCCAGCAGGCCGGTCTCCCAGCCCAGCGATGCCCACTCGGCCCTGATGCCCCCGTGCACCTCGTGCGCCTGAGTGCCGGCGGTCCAGTAGATGGATCCGCCGTTCTGGTAGTGGACGAACGCGCCGATGCGGTCCGGCGTGGCCCGCTCGCCGGTGACCGGGGCACCGAGGAACCCGGCAGCACCGCCCAGCGCGCCGAACTTGGCCTGGATCGCCGTCACCGGGGCCGCCTGGGCGAAGGCGGCAGGCGGGGTGACCCGGCCGACGAGGTAGTTGCCGGTCCACAGCGCCTGCCTCTTCACGACAGTGCCGGCGTGCGCTGCCACCCACCATTCGCCGCCGCCGGCGTAGATGCCGTTGTGGTAGATGTAGCCGCTCGAGTCGGGCAGGAACAGCACGTCACCCGGGGCCGCCTGCGCCTGGGGGATGTGCTGCATCGCGTAGTACTGCTCGTTCGCGGTGCGCGGGAGCGAGACGCCGAAGTGCCCGAACACGTAGCCCACTAGGCCGGAGCAGTCGAACCCGGCCGGGCTCGTCCCGCCGTACGCATACGGCGCCCCGGCCTGCTGGCCGGCGAAGGCGACGACGGCGTCGCCGAACCCGGACGCCGCAGCCGGGCTCGGACTCCAGGCGGCCAGGCCGACACCCGCGCTGAGAACGCTCCCGGCGAGTAGCGCGGTGAGCCGGGCGGTGACAGGACGGCGGCGTGGTCGAAGGGCACGCATGCAGGCGGCAGCTCTCTCCGAACGCCTGCGAGGTCAGCTGTCGGATTCGGGTGCAGAGATCACCCGGCCGCGACGTGCGCGGCTTCACCCCAGACGTCGACCGGCCGCGGCAGGCTGCCGCGGGCCCATCGATGTCGCGTTCTGGGTTCCCCGTCTCTGCCCGTTCGTTGCTTGGAGGAGGTGGCCGGAGGCGCGGGCAGAGCTAGGCGGTCGCCGGTGGCCGTGCCGAAGTCGGCACGGCCGAACCCTATCGGCTTCGGGCTACTTGTCACGGGGCGGCCGGAGTACGGCGAAGGGGTCGGTCACCTCGAGCGTGCGGGTGCGGAAGCGGAACACCGTGGCCGGCCGGCCGCCGGCCGGACCGGACGCCTCGGCGGCCCCGGTCGGTTCGAGCATGCCGCGGCGCAGGAGCACCCGCTGGAGGTTGGTCGCCGACACGTCGTAGCCCAGGGCCGCCCGGTAGACCGTCCGCAGGGTGGCGATGGTGAAGGTCGCCGGCGCCAGGGCGAAGGCCACGTTGGTGTAGGAGAGCTTGCCCTGCAGCCGCACCACCCCCGCCCGGACGATGGCACCGTGGTCGAACGCGGTCGCCGGGAGCCGGCGTACCGGGTGCCAGCCGGTGTCGGCAGGGACGACCGGCTCGACGTCGGCCGGGACCACGCCGAGGTAGGCGGTCGCGAGCACCCGCCGGTCGGGGTGGCGGCCGGGCTCGCTGTGGGTCTCCAGCTGTTCGAGGTGGGCCAGCTCGCGGACGTCGACCTTGACGGCGAGATGGCGGCGGATCGAGCGCTCGAGGGTCTCGTCGTCGCGCAGTGGACCGCCGGGCAGCGCCCAGGCCCCCGAGTACGGCGCCATGGCGCGCTGCCACAGCAGCACGCTCAGCTCCCCGCTCCGCACCTGGACGACGACGGCCAGCGCCTCGTGGGCGGTTGCGCTCGGGGCGGAGCCGGCCGCCCGCACGCCCTCATCGGCCGCCATTTCTCCCGGCTCCGACATCGCCGCTCATCCGGGAATGGTAACCTGGCGCCGTCGGTTTTCGACTGACAGTTGGAAACCTTGTCAACGGCCCTCCCGGGCCTCAGGGAGCCAGGCATGACCGCGACACTGGAAAGACAGCCCGAGGTCGCCCTCGCCATCGAGCAGCGCGGGGTGCAGCGGGTCCCGGACGACCAGCGACATGGCCGCCCGTTCGGGCAGTTCACCCTGTGGTTCGGCGCCAACCTCACGATCGCCGACTTCGCCCTCGGCTTCCTGCCGGTCACCCTGGGCGTGCCCTGGCTCTGGACCGTCGTGGCGGTGCTGATCGGCAACCTGCTGGGCGCACTCGCCGTCGGCGCCTGCGCGCCCATGGGACCGAGCTACGGCCTGCCCCAGATGGTGCTGGTGCAGGGCGCCTTCGGCCGACTGGGAGGGCGGCTGCCGGCCGGCCTCAACTACGTGAGCACGCTCGGCTGGTACACCGTGAACACCATCCTCGGCGCGTTCGGCCTGCGCCTGCTGTTCCCCTCGCTCTCGTTCTGGCAGGGCGCGCTGCTGCTGGTCCTCGGCCAGGGGGTGCTCGCCGTCTACGGGCACAACCTGGTGCACCGCTTCGAGCGCGTGATGTCGATGGCTCTCGGCGTGCTCTTCCTGATCGTCACCGTCGACCTGCTCAGCAGCCCGCACCGCCTGGCCGCCTACCACCCGGCCGGCCACTCGGTCTGGGCCAGCTTCGCCATCGTGGTGGCGGCGACGTTCTCCTACGTCGGCAGCTGGAGCCCGTACGCCGCCGACTACAGCCGCTACCTGCCGGCGGACACCCGCCGCTCAGCCGTGACCTGGGCGGCGTTCGTCGGCTCTTTCGTCGGCTCGGTCTGGCTCGAGCTGCTCGGCGCCGCGGTGGCCGTTGTCGCGGGCAAGGCCGTCACCGACCCCACCGCCGCCGCGCACGTCGCGCTCGGCCGACTCGGCGGCGTCGCCGTGGTGGCGATCATCCTGGGAGCGGTGGCCGCGAACGCGGTGAACCTCTACTCCAACTCGCTGGCCGCCGGCGCGGTCGGACTGCGCGCGCCGCGGTGGGCCCTCGCGGTCGCGGCGAGCGTGGTCGGCCTCGTGCTCAGCCTCGTCTCGTTCGGGTCATTCGCCCACAACTACGAGGAGTTCCTGCTCTTCCTCGGCTACTGGATCACCCCGTGGCTCGGTGTGCAGCTGGTCGACTTCTACCTGCTGCGCGGTGACCGGCGCGGGCTCGACGCGGCCGGTGACGTGCGCCGGGTCGCCGTGGCCGCCTTCGTCCTGGGCGTGCTGGCCGAGATCCCGTTCATGAGCAGCACGGTCTACACCGGTCCGATCACGCGGGCACTCGGTGGTGCCGACCTGAGCTTCTACGTCGGATTCCTCGTCGCCGCCGCCGGTTACCTGCTGGCTCGCCGTACGGCGGGGGCTGGCCGGGCCGGCGCCGGCTGACCAGGATCCGGTGCCGACCGCCCTGCCGGTCAGCGACCCGCGGGTCGCGGTCGGTCTGCTGCTGCTCGGCTCCCTGCTGTTCGTGGTACTTGTCGTGATCGTGGTGAGCGCTACGGTGCGTCGACGCGGAGGCGACCGGGAGACGTGAATGGCGAGCAGGTTCCATCCATCGGGCAAGCAGTTCACGATCACTGCGGGTAGGCAGCGCGCCGTCGCGGTCGAGGTCGGCGGGGCGCTGCGCGAGTACCGCGTCGGCAGTCGGCACCTGGTCGACGGCTACGCCGCCGACGAGATGTGCGTCGGGGCACGCGGCCAGACGCTGATCCCCTGGCCCAACCGGATCGAGGACGGCTCCTACAGCTTCGCCTCCGAGCAGCAGCAGCTCCCGCTGACCGAGGTGGACAAGCACAACGCCATCCACGGACTGGTGCGCTGGGTGCCCTGGCAGCTCGCGAGCCGCGGCGAGCACAAGGTCCGTCTGGCCTGCCGCCTGCTGCCCTCGCCCGGATACCCCCACGCCCTCGACCTCACCGTCGAGTACGCCCTGCGCAAAGACGGGCTGACCGTCACCACCACCGCGAAGAACATCGGCAGCCGACTGGCGCCCTACGCCACCGGAGCGCACCCCTACCTCACCGCCGGCACCGACCGCATCGACGACGCCTTCGCCGTCGTACCGGGCGGGAAGTGCATGCCGACCGACGAACGCGGCATACCGACCGAGACGATCGACGTCGAGGGCTCGAAGTACGACTTCCGGCAGCGTCGCCAGCTCGAGGACGTGCAGATCGACGTGGCCTACACCGAGCTCGCGCGCGACGCCGACGGCAAGGCGAGGGTCCGGCTCACCCAGCGCGACGGCACCGGCGCCGCGCTCTGGGTCGACGAGAGCTACCCCTACCTGGAGATCTTCACCGGCGATGCCCTGCCGGTCGAGCCGCTGCGGCGCCGCGGTCTCGGCGTCGAGCCGATGACGGCACCGCCCAACGCCTTCCGTTCCGGCCAGGACCTGATCCGGCTCGACCCCGGCGCCACCGTCACGTCGCGGTGGGGCATCGAGCCGCTGACCGGCGAGCCCGGCACCGAGCGGAGCCGGCCCCGTGACTGAGTGGCCGGGCTTGCTCGGCGTCCTGCTGCGGGGCTCGGTGGCCGGGCTGCTGGCCATCCCGCTGGGGCTGGCCGCCGCCGGGCCGGCCGGCGCAGATCCCGGCTCCCTCTACACGGGCGGCGGCCCCAGGCCCGGCCCGGACATCCTCTACGAGCCGCCCGCAGTGGCCCCGCAGCTGACGAACGACCCGGCCGGGATCTGGCACGCGGCGCCGATCCTCGTCTCCGGCACTACCGCCTACCGCGCCGGCGAGTTCCTCTACCAGGACTTCCTCTACGACGACCACGGCGCCCGCACCAGCGGTCGGGACCCGGGTGACCGGCGCTCCGGTGGCGACACGTTCAGCCAGCCGAACGGCTACTACACCTACCCGACCGATCCGGCGTACGCCGGGAACGCCGCCGACCTGGTCGAGCTACGGGTGACCGCCCTGCCGGGAGCCACCGCCCTCCGGGTGACACTGAACACCCTCGTGGACCCGGCGAAGGTGGCGTTCTCGATCGGTCTCGGTACGCCGGCCAGTGCCGCGGCTGCCTTCCCGCACGGTGCCAACGTGAGCACCCGCGCCGATCGCTTCCTGACCGTGCACGGTTCCTCCGCCGAGCTCGCCGACGCCCTCGGTGCCGTCCAGACACCCGCACCCACGGTCTCGGTCGACCTGGTCCGCCGGCAGTTCGACGTCCGCATCCCGCACGGCGCGTACGACCCCGGCGTGTCGACGGTGCGGCTGACCGCAGGCGTCGGCCTCTGGGACGCAGCGACCGGCCGTTACCTGCTCCCGCAGCCGGCAGCTGATGCCGCCCATCCGGGCGGGTCTGGCACCCCGCCACAGCCGGCACCCGCCGCCTTCTTCAACGTGGCGTTCCGGACCGCCGAGCCGCCGCCCCTGGCCAGCGACCCGGACAACGCCGTCGACCCCGCCTGGTGGCGGGACCGCCAGCAGGGCACGGCGCTGGCGGCAGGTGACATCTCGGCTCTGCATGCCGACGTCAGTTTCGCGACCCTGGCCGCCGGCACCACCGACGAGGGCGGCGTGCCGACATCCGGCCCGATGGACCGCATCCTCGCCAGCCACTTCGAGACCACGCAGGGCACCGACTACTCGGTGACGTGCGGCCGGGCGGCGTCCTGCAGGGGCGAGCTGCGTGGCCGGCTCCAGCCCTACGCGATCTACGTGCCGACCAAGCCCGGCACAGCCGCCGGCTACGGACTGACCCTGCTCCTGCACTCGCTGGCGGCCAACTACAACCAGTACCTCAGCAGCCGCAACCAGTCCCAGTTCGGCGAGCGCGGGCCGGGTTCGATCGTCATCACCCCGTCCGGTCGCGGGCCGGACTCCTGGTACTACGACTACGGCGGGGCCGACACCTTCGAGGTCTGGGCCGACGTCGCGGCGCGCTACCGGCTCGACCCGGCGTACACCTCCGTGGCCGGCTACTCGATGGGTGGCTACGGCACCTACAAGTTCGCCACCCAGTACCCGGACCTGTTCGCGAAGGGCCAGCCGACCGTCGGGCCGCCGGGCCTCGGCGTCTGGCTGGGCGACCCCTCTGTCCCGCCCTCCGGCGGCGACGGGAGCCTGACCTTCAAGCAGCTCGCCTCGCTCCGCAACATCCCGTTCCTCATGTGGGTGGAGGCGACCGACGAGCTCGTGCCGTTCCCGGGAACCCAGCGACAGGCCCGCGGCTTCGACGACCTCGGCTACCGCTACGAGTTCGACACCTACACGGTCGGCGACCACCTCACGCTGGCGGTCAACGACCAGTTCCAGCCGGCCGCCGACTTCCTGGGCCCGGCCACCGTCGACCGCAACCCGCCACACGTGACCTACGTGCGCAACCCGTCGATGGACTTCCCCGGCGTCGGGACCACCGCCGACCACGCCTACTGGCTGTCCTCGGTCGCGTTGCGCGTTGGTGGGGGGACGGCGCTGGGGACGGTGGACGTGCGCTCCGGGGGCTTCGGCGTCGGCGACGCTCCCGCGCTGCCCACCGCTGCCGGCGGCGGCGTGCTGACCGGCGGGACGCTGCCCGGCATCCCGTTCGTCAGCCAGGCCAAGGCGTGGGGGGCGGCGCCCTCGGCGCCGGTGGCCAACCGCCTCGACGTGAGCGCGACCAACGTGCGCACGGTCACCGTCGACGTCGTACGGGCCAGGGTGGGCTGCGACGCCGCCGTCGCGGCGACGAGCGACGGCCCGCTCGATGTCGTCCTGACCGGTCCGGGCTGCTCCCGGACCGTTGTCGTCAATGCGACCGGACCGGCCGCGGCCGGCAACAGCCAGACGACCGGCTCCGGCTCAGCGCTGGCGGCAACCGGTTCCGGAGCTGCGCTGCCGGCGCTGGGCCTGGCGGCGGTGCTGGCAGCCGTGCTGACGCGGGTGGGGCTGCGCCGGCGCCGACCGTCGGGCGGGCTCAGGTCAGGTCGCTGATCGCCACGGCCAGCCGGTCCGCCGCCCCATCGGCGTAGGAGAGGAACAGGGCCGGCTCGGTCAGCTCGAGCTCCATCAGCACCGGTCCCCCGTCCTCGCCGCGCACCATGTCGACCCGGGCGTACAGCAGGTCGGCCCGTTCCGGCACTGCTTCGAGCGCGGCCTCGGCCAACGCCAGCTCGTCGGCTGCCGGCACCCGCGGGGTGATGTCGTAGCGCGGGTCGCCGGCCTCGGGCACCAGCATCGGACCCTTGCGGACGGCGTGCGAGCAGCGGCCGGCCAGGAAGACGACGGAGGTCTCCCCCACGCCCTCCACGGTCCCGAGGTAGGGCTGGACCATCGCCGTGCGCCCGCTGGCGGCGATCAGCGCGAGGTGACGGACCGCTGCCTCGTGGTCGGCGGTCCTGATGGTGTCGCGGGCGCCGCCCGACACCGCCGGCTTCACCACCAGCTCCGGCCAGCCGAGCGCCACCAGGTCCGGGTGCTCCCCCGGTGCCACCCAGCAGGTGTCGACGACCGGCACTCCCGCATAGGACAGGCTGCGCAGATAGGACTTGTCCGTGTTCTGCCTCAGGACCTGCGCCGGGTTGCGCAGTGTCGTGAGCTCGCCGACCGCTTCGGCCCAGGCCACGAACTCCTCACGTCTTTCGACGTAGTCCCAGGTCGACCGGACGACCACGGCGGCGTAGGCCGACCAGTCGACATCCGGGTCGTCCCAGACGACCGGGGCGGCGTCCACGCCGAGGCGACCCAGCGCCGCACGCAGCGCAGGCCCGTCGTCGTCGAGCGACGCCATGCCGCGGCTGGTCGCCAGCGCGACGCGTCGCGCTCGGCTCGGCCCCGGCTGCTGGACAGGCACGACCGGGGAGGCTACCCGTACGCTTTTCCGGAGATGGCCCTTCCGCGCACCGACCCCACCGTCTTCCGGCGTACGGCGGGTGCCGCGGTGCTCGCGCTGTCGGCCATCGTGGTCACCGGAGGCGCCGTCCGGCTGACGTCGTCGGGGCTCGGCTGCCCGACCTGGCCCCGCTGCACCGACTCCTCGTTCGTCAGCCAGCCTGAGTACGCCGCGCACGGCCTGATCGAGTTCGGCAACCGGGTGGTCACCGTCCTGGTGTTCCTGCTGATCGCCGCCCTGCTCGTGCAGGTTTTCCGGCTGCCGCAGCGCCGGACCGATCTGGCCTGGCTCTCGGGCGGGCTGCTCGCCGGCTACGTGGGGCAGGCCGTCCTCGGCGGGCTCACCGTGCTCTACGACCTGGCCGCCCCGCTGGTGATCGGGCACTTCCTGCTCTCCATGCTGCTGTTGCTCGACGCCGTCGTGCTCTACGCCCGCACCGGGCCACGCGGGCAGGCCGGTCCCGCGACACCGCGCCAGCTGCCCTGGCTCGCCTGGCTGCTGGCCGGCACCGCCGCGCTCGTGCTCGTCGCCGGCACGGTGGTCACCGGAGCCGGGCCGCACAGCGGTGGCTCGCTGCACACGCCGCGGCTCGCGGTCAGCATCCGCGGGGTGGCCCAGCTGCACGCCGACCTCGCCATGCTCCTGACCGGACTTGTCGTCGCGACGGTGGTCACCGTCCACGCGGTGCCGGCGTCCGCTGCCGTCCGGCGGGCAGCGGGCTGGCTCGGCGCCCTCGTGGTGGGGCAGGCGGCACTGGGCTTCACCCAGTACTTCCTGGGCGTGCCGGTCGGACTCGTCGGCCTGCACATCGCCGGGGCCACCGCGATCTGGGTGGTCAGCCTGCGGCTCGCGCTCGCGCTGCCCGGCCGCGACGCGGGGCGCAGCACCGCTACCGCAGCAGCTGGCTGACCGCCAGGGCGCCGAACAGCAGAGTCAGGTAGCTGATCGACCAGTGGAACAGCCGCATCGGCCGCGCGTCGGCCCCGCTGCGCACCCGCGCCAGCAGCCGGTGCGCCTCCAGCAGGAACACAGCTCCGAAGCACACCGCCGGCAGCGTGTAGACGAGCCAGGCCCGGCCGGCCGACGGCGTCAGCAGCAAGGACGCGGCCACCATGGCGTAGGAGTACCAGAGGATCTTGCGGGCGACGACGCTGGGCGCCGCCACCACCGGCAGCATGGGTACGCCGGCCGCGGCGTAGTCGTCCCGGAAGCGCATCGCCAGCGCCCAGAAGTGCGGCGGCGTCCAGAGGAACACGACGGCGAACAGCACCGCCGCCGGCCACCCCACCGTCCCGGTGACGGCCGACCAGCCGATCAGCACGGGGAAGCAGCCGGCCGCCCCCCCGATGACGATGTTGGACGGCGTACGCCGCTTGAGGCCCAGGGTGTAGACGAAGACGTAGAACAGGATCGCGCCGTCGGCGAGCAGCGCCGACGCCCAGTTGACCGCCAGCCCCAGCTCGAGGGTGGCCACGGCGCCGAGCACCACGCCGAAGCGCAGGGCTTCCACCGGCGACACCGACGCCCGGGCCAGCGGCCGCCGCTTCGTGCGGGCCATCACCGCATCGATGTCGCGGTCGATGTAGCAGTTGATGGTGTTGGCGCTGCCGGCGGCGAGCGAGCCCCCGACCAGCGTCGCCAGCACGAGACCCCAGCCCGGCAGCCCGTGCGCGGCGAGCAGCATCGCCGGCACTGTGGTCACCAGCAGCAGCTCGATGATCCGCGGCTTGGTGAGGGCGAGATAGGAACGGAGAAGCGCTGCAGCCGGCCGACGGCCCGGTGCGGCGATGGTGGTCATGTCCTGGTCATGCTATCGCCCGGTCGCCCGGCCCTGCCGTCCGGGCCGGTGCGAGCGCAGACCGGTTGAGGGCAAGGTCAGCGGGGGTAGGGTGGCCGCGATCACGTCCGTCGCGGACCCGCCCGCCAGTACGTCCACGCCGGCTCGCGACCGTCCGGACAGCAGGCGAGGGGAGCCAGGTGAGCAGCCGACGGCAGCAGTCGCTTCGCGACTGGACGGAGCTGGACGGCAGGGCTGTCGACATCGTTCGAGCCCTCGCCATGGACGCCGTGGAGGCGGCCGGGTCGGGCCACCCCGGAACGGCGATGAGCCTCGCCCCCGCCGCCTACCTGCTCTTCCAGCGGCTGCTGCGCCACGACCCCACCGATCCCGAGTGGATCGGGCGGGACCGGTTCGTGCTGTCCTGTGGGCACTCCAGCCTGACGCTGTACATCCAGCTCTACCTGTCCGGCTACGGACTCACCCTCGACGACCTCAAGCTGCTGCGTCAGTGGGGCAGCCGGACCCCCGGCCACCCGGAGCACGGGCACACCGCGGGCGTGGAGACCACCACCGGGCCGCTCGGCCAGGGGTTCGCCACTGCCGTCGGCATGGCCATGGCGTCCCGGCGCGAGCGTGGCCTGTTCGACCCGAAGGCAGCACCCGGCGAGAGCGTCTTCGACCACACGATCTGGGTGATCGCCTCCGACGGCGACATGGAGGAGGGCGTGCAGGCCGAGGCCGCGAGCCTGGCCGGCCACCAGCGCCTGGGGAACCTGGTCGTGCTCTACGACGACAACCACATCTCGATCGAGGGCGACACCGACGTCGCGTTCAGCGAGGACGTGCTGGCGCGCTACGCGGCGTACGGCTGGCACACCCAGCGGGTCGACTCCGGTGAGGACGTCGAGGCGCTGTACGCCGCGCTCAGCGCGGCCCGCGACGAGACCGGGCGGCCCTCGATCGTCGCCATGCGCAGCATCATCGCGTTCCCCGCACCGAAGGCGCAGAACACCGGCAAGGCACACGGAGCGGCTCTCGGCCCGGAGGAGGTCGCGGCGACCAAGAAGGTGCTGGGCCTCGACCCGGACACCTCGTTCGCCGTACCCGAGGACGTCTTCACCCACGCCCGGCTGGTCGTCGAGCGGGGCCGGGAGGCGCACGCGGAGTGGACACCGCGGTTCCGCGCCTGGCAGGAGGCCAACCCGGAGCCGGCCAGGCTGCTGACGCGGATGGCCGAGCGACGGCTCCCCGAGGGCTGGGTCGACGCGCTGCCAACCTTCGAGCCCGACGAGAAGAAGGGGATGGCCACCCGCAAGGCCTCGGAGGCCGTGCTGACCTCGCTTCGCGACGTGCTGCCCGAGCTGTGGGGCGGCTCCGCCGACCTGGCCGGCTCCAACAACACGACGATGGAGGGCGCCGACTCCTTCCTGCCGACCGAGACCGGCGCGAAGGGCGCCAACCCCTACGGGCGCACCCTGCACTTCGGCATCCGCGAGCACGCGATGGGTTCGGCGATGAACGGGATCGCCCTGCACGGCGGCACCCGCGTCTACGGCGGGACCTTCCTGGTCTTCAGCGACTACATGCGCCCCGCCGTCCGGCTGGCCGCGATCATGAAGCTGCCGGTGACCTACGTCTGGACCCACGACTCGATCGGCCTGGGCGAGGACGGCCCGACCCACCAGCCGATCGAGCACCTCGCCGCGCTGCGGGCGATGCCCGGCGTCGACGTGGTCCGGCCGGCCGACGCCAACGAGACGGCGATCGCCTGGCGGACCATCCTGCAGCACCGCGACCGGCCGGCCGGGCTGTGCCTGAGCCGGCAGAACCTGCCCATCTGGGACCGGGAGCGGCAGGCCGCTGCCGAGGGAACGGCGAAGGGCGCCTATGTGCTGGCCGAGGCCGGTGGCTCCGGCGTACCGGAGCTGATCTTGCTGGCAACCGGCTCCGAGGTGCAGATCGCGATCGCCGCCCGCGAGACGCTGGAAGCGGAGGGCACCCCCACCCGCGTCGTCTCGATGCCCTGCCAGGAGTGGTTCGACGAGCAGGAGGACAGCTACCGGCAGACCGTGCTGCCTCCGGGGGTCAAGGCCAGGGTCTCGGTGGAGGCCGGCATCGCGATGGGCTGGCGGGACTACGTCGGCGACGCCGGGCAGAGCGTCTCCATCGAGCACTACGGCGCCAGCGCCCCCTACCAGGTCATCTACGAGCAGTTCGGCATGACCGCCGAGCGCGTCGTGGCGGCTGCCCACGCCAGCCTGTCGAAGGTGGGCGCGACCAGCGGGTCGACGACCGGCAACTAGCACGGCTCCCGACCGGACACCCTTCTGGAGGACCTCATGAGCGACCCCCTCGCACTGCTGACGACTGCGGGAGTCGCGGTCTGGCTCGACGACATGAGCCGGGAGCGGATCAACACCGGGAACCTGGCCGAGCTCATCCGCGACCGCAGCCTGGTGGGCGCCACCACCAACCCGACGATCTTCCAGAAGGCGATCTCCAAGGGCGAGGCCTACGACGAGCAGATCCGCGACCTCGCGCTGCGCGGGGTGGACGTGGGTGAGGCACTGCGGTCGATCACGACCGCCGACGTGCGGTCGGCCTGCGACGTCTTCCGGCCGGTCTACGAGGCCAGCGACCGGCGCGACGGCCGGGTCTCGATCGAGGTCGACCCGCGGATCGCCCACGACACCGAGAAGACCATCGCCGAGGCGCGGGCGCTGTGGTGGCTGGTGGACCGGCCCAACCTGTTCATCAAGATCCCGGCCACCGTCGAGGGGCTGCCCGCGATCAGCCAGTGCCTGGCCGAGGGCATCAGCGTCAACGTCACATTGATCTTCTCGCTGGAGCGCTACGACGCGGTGATGGAGGCCTGCCTGGACGGCATGGAGCGGCACCGGGCCACCGGCGGCAGCCTGCACGGGCTGGAGTCGGTCGCGTCGTTCTTCGTCTCCCGGGTCGACACCGAGATCGACAACCGGCTCGGCGTGATCGCCAAGGAGGCCGGCAACAAGAGCAGCAAGGCCGGCAGCGAGCAGGCGTCGATCGCCGACCGGGCCAAGGCCCTGATGGGCAAGGCAGCGGTCGCCAACGCACGGCTGGCCTACCAGCACTACGAGGCCGTCTTCACCAGCGACCGCTGGAAGTCGCTGGAAGCGGCCGGTGCCCGTCCGCAGCGGCCGCTGTGGGCCTCGACCGGCGTGAAGAACCCGGCGTACGAGGACACCCTCTACGTCGTCGAGCTGGTCGCGCCCGGCACGGTGAACACCATGCCGGAGGAGACGCTGAGCGCCGTCTACGAGCACGGCGACGTGCGCGGCGACACCGTGCGCAGCTACTACATCGAGGCCCAGCGGGTCCTCGACGAGCTGCAGGAGATCGGGGTCGACTACGACGACGTGGTCGCAGTGCTGGAACGCGAGGGCGTCGAGAAGTTCGACGACTCCTGGAACCAGCTGATCGAGGAGATCACCGACCAGCTCGAGAAGGCCGGCGCCGACGTGGACGGCAGCGGGTCGACCACACCGGCCGGCCAGGGCCCGGCGGCGGCCGGCAAGGGCAGCTCCGGCCGGTGAGCAACCCGCTTCGCGACCCACGCGACCGACGCCTGCCCCGGGTACCGGACTCGTGCGCACTGGTCGTCTTCGGTGCCACCGGGGACCTGGCCAAGAAGAAGCTGATTCCTGCCGTCTACGACCTCGGCAACCGCGGGCTGCTCCCGCCCGGCTTCTGCCTGCTCGGCTTCGCCCGCCGCGACTGGGGACACGGCGACTTCGAGGACATGGCGAGGGAGGCGGCCGAGAAGGGGTCGCGCACCGAGTTCCGGCCCGAGGTCTGGAGCCGGATCGCGGAGAGCATCCGCTTCGTGGCCGGCTCCTTCGACGACGACGCCGCCTTCGACTCCCTGAACGACACGCTGCGCGACCTGGAGGCCAGCCACGGCATCCAGGGCAACGCCGCCTTCTACCTGTCCATCCCGCCGGCGGCCTTCCCGACCGTGCTCAAGCAGATGGCGCGCACCGGCATGGCCGACGACGAACAGGCCGGCGGATGGCGACGGGTGGTCGTGGAGAAGCCCTTCGGCTCCGACCTGGCGAGCAGCCGCGAGCTCAACGCGCTGGTCGACGACGTGTTCGGAGCCGACAGCGTCTTCCGCATCGACCACTACCTCGGCAAGGAGACGGTCCAGAACGTCCTTGCCCTGCGCTTTGCCAACACCCTGTTCGAGCCGATCTGGAACGCCCACTTCGTCGACTCGGTCCAGATCACGATGGCGGAGGACGTCGGCATCGGGAGCCGGGCCGGCTTCTACGACAGCGCCGGCGCGGCCCGCGACGTGCTGCAGAACCACATCCTCCAGCTGCTCGCGCTCATCGCGATGGAGGAGCCGGTCTCCTTCGACGCCGAGGCGCTGCGCACCGAGAAGACCAAGGTGCTCGGAGCCATCTCGCTGCCCTCAGACCCGCAGGCCTACGCCATCCGCGGGCAGTACGAGGCCGGCTGGCTGGCCGGGGAGCGGGCCAAGGGCTACCTGGAGGAGGACGGCGTACCCGCCCAGTCCACCACGGAGACCTACGCGGCGGTCCGGCTCGGCATCGAGACCCGGCGCTGGGCCGGCGTGCCCTTCTACCTGCGCACCGGCAAGCGGCTGCCGCGGCGGGTCACCGAGATCGCCGTGTCGTTCACGAAGGCGCCGCACCTGCCGTTCTCCCAGACCGACACCAAGGAGCTTGGCCAGAACCAGCTGGTGATCCGGGTGCAGCCGGACGAGGGCGTCACGCTCCGCTTCGGCTCGAAGGTGCCGGGCACCGCGATGGAGGTCAGGGACGTGTCGATGGACTTCCTGTACGGCGAGGCCTTCACCGAGTCCTCGCCGGAGGCCTACGAGCGGCTGCTGCTCGACGTGCTGCTCGGCGACGCGACGCTGTTCCCCCGCAACGAGGAGGTCGAGATGTCCTGGCGGGTCATCGACCCGCTCGAGGAGTTCTGGGCCGGGAGCAGGCCGGCGACGTACCGGGCCGGGGAGTGGGGACCCAAGGAGGCCGACGAGATGCTCGCCCGCGACGGCCGCGCCTGGCGACGGCCATGAGTCTGGAGCAGCGGTGACCACTCTCTGGGACACCAACGGTGGCGCCATCGTCAAGGCGCTGGCGGCCGAGCGACGGTCGTCCGGGGCGGTGACCAGCGGCCTGGTGCTCACGTTGGTCGCGGTCGCCGACGAGCGGAACGCCGGTGAGGCCATCAGCGCGGCCAGCGCCGCATCGACGGCACACCCGTGCCGCGTGCTGGTCGTCGTACGCCGGCAGCCGGACGCGCCCTCGCCGCGGCTGGACGCCGAGGTCAACGTCGGTGGCGGCAGCGGACCTGGCGAGTTCGTGGTGATGCGGATGTACGGCCGGCTGGCCCTGCACGCCGAGTCCGTGGTGCTGCCGCTGCTCGCGCCGGACGCGCCCGTGGTGACCTGGTGGTACGGCGCTCCGCCGGAGCTGATCGCGCACGACCCGCTCGGCGTGCTGGCCGACCGCCGGGTCACCGACTCCGCAGCGGCGGCCGACCCGCTGGCCGCGCTCAAGCAGCGGGCCGACGACTACTACCCGGGAGACACCGACCTCGCGTGGGCCCGGCTCACCGGCTGGCGGGCGGTGCTGGCAGCGTCGTTCGACGCGGTGGCGGAGCCGGTGACCGGAGGGGTGGTCCACGCCAAGGACGCCAACCCCAGCGCGGCCCTGCTGGCCGGCTGGCTCTCCAGCCGGCTCGGGACCACGGTCGGCAACGAGCCGTCCAAGGGCCCGGGTGTCACCGAGGTCGTGCTGGAGCTGGGCGACGAGGACAGGGCTGCGGCTGGCGAGGGTGCGGGGCAGCCGCCCAAGGGCAAGTCCGGCAAGGGGAAGTCCGGCAAGAGCAGCAAGAACGCCGGGGACGGCGGACCGCAGCTTCGGCTGTCGCGTCCCGACGGCCGCACCGCCACCCTGTCGCGGGCCGGTCAGCCGGACCGGGCGCTGCCCTTGCCGCGGCGGGACCTGGGTGACCTGCTCGCCGAGGAGCTGCGCCGGCTGGACTCGGACGAGGTCTACCGCGAGGCGCTCGCGATGGCGACCGGGGTCCAGATCGAGCCGGGCCCGGTGGGGGTGCGCACGCACATCTGGAAGGACCCGGCCCAGGAGAAGGCGTCCTGAGCGCCACCCCGACGGTCCTGGTCCACCACGACGCGGGTCTGCTCGCCCGCGCGGTGGCCGCCCGGCTGGTGACCCGGTTGGTCGACGTGCAGGCCGCCCGCGGGGTCGCGTCGCTGGTACTGACCGGCGGCGGGATCGGCGGAGCCACCCTGCGCGAGCTGGCCGCCGCGCCGGCCCGGGACGCCGTCGACTGGCGGCACCTGGACCTGTGGTGGGGCGACGAGCGGTTCCTGCCGGCGGGCGACCCCGAGCGCAACGACACGCAGGCTCAGCAGATGCTCCTCGACGTGGTCGACCTCGACCCGCGCCGGGTGCACCGCTTCGGTGGCCCCGACGGACCTGACGGGCCGGACCCCGAGGCGGCCGCAGCGCGCTACGCCGCCGCGCTGGCTGCCGCCGCCCGACCCGAGGACCACGGCCCGGTTCCCTCCTTCGATGTGCTCCTGCTGGGCATCGGCGGCGAGGGGCACGTCGGGTCGATCTTCCCGGAGTCCCCTGCGGTCTATGACGAACGGCCGGTGGTGGCGGTCCGCGGCTGTCCCAAGCCGCCGCCCACCCGGTTGACGCTCACGCTCGCGAGCATGAACGCAGCCCGCGAGGCGTGGGTCGTGGCCGCCGGTGAGGAGAAAGCGAAGGCGGTCCGGATGGCGCTGTCCGGAGCTGGGGCGGTGCAGGTACCGGCGGCAGGCGTGGCCGGGCGGTTGCGCACGCTGTGGCTGCTCGATGCGGCTGCGGCCAGCCAGCTGCCCAAGGACCTGAGCCGGCTGGCCTCGCCCTGATCGGCTGGCGCGGCTAGCGACCGCGCAGCTTGGACAGCGCCTCGGCCAGGATGGCCTCGCCGTCTTCCTGGTTGCGCCGCTCCCGCACGTAGGCCAGGTGCGTCTTGTAAGGCTCGGTCTTGGGCGGCGCCGGCGTGTTCACCCGGTCGCGGCCGGCTGGGTAGCCGCAGCGCGGACAGTCCCAGGTGTCGGGCAGAGCGGCGTCCTCGGAGAACGAGGGCCGGGTCTCGTGGTCGTTGGCACACCAGAAGGACACCCGCTTGCGGGGCGCTGACTCGCCCCGCTCCGCCTCGCCCATCGGTCCCGCACCGACCCGGCTCCCCCGGATCGCGTTGCCACCTGCCACGGTCGTCGACTCCCTGTCGGTCGTGCTAGCGGTTGGGCGGAGATGCTGGTCGTACCGGCGCCGGTCATACCTGGCTGGTCGAAATCAGCTGGGCTCTGCCGACTGCACCGTGCCGGCCCGAGTCTACGGGACGCTTTCGCGCGTGACCGGTGCTTGCGGAAAGATCACTTCTTGAGCATCAGCCCGAGCGCGATGATGCAGGCGGCCCAGACGATGCCGGAGCCGATGGTGAGCCGGTCGAGGTTCTTCTCGACCACCGAGGAGCCGGTCAGCGAGGACGACACCCCGCCCCCGAACAGCGTCGACAGGCCGCCCCCCTTGCCGCGGTGCAGGAGGATCAGCACGATCAGCACCAGGCTGGTCAGGATCAGGATCACGGAGACGGCAGCAGTCACGCCGGGGCGCCTTTCTCGGGGGGCCGGTCAGACAAGTTCCAGCGCCTCAGCGTAATGGCACGCGACCGGGTGCCCCTGCCCACGCTCGACCAGCTCGGGCTTGTCCTCGACGCACTTGGTCCGCTCCGCCTCGGTCAGCTCGGATGCGAACTTCTGGCAGCGGGTGCGGAAGCGGCAGCCGCTGGGCGGGCTGGCCGGGCTGGGCACGTCGCCGGCGATCACGATCCGGCGCCGGGCCCGCTCCTTGCGCGGGTCCGGGATCGGGATCGCCGAGATGAGCGCCTGGGTGTAGGGGTGGGCGGCCTTGGTGAACAGCTGTTCACGATCGGCCACCTCGACGATCCAGCCGAGGTACATCACGGCCACCCGGTCGGCGATGTGGCGGACGACGGACAGGTCATGGGCGATGAACAGGTAGGCCAGGTCCAGCCGCTCCTGGAGCTCCTCGAGCAGGTTCACCACGCCGGCCTGGATCGACACGTCGAGCGCCGACACCGGCTCGTCGAGGATGAGGGCTGTCGGCTCGAGGGCGAGAGCCCGTGCGATGCCGATGCGCTGGCGCTGACCGCCACTGAACTCGTGCGGGTAGCGGTTGCCGTGCTCAGGGTTGAGCCCGACCATCTTGAACAGCTCACGGATCCGCGCCGGGCCGTCCTTTCCCCACAGCTTATGGATGTGCAACGGCTCCGCGACGATGTCGTTCACGCTCATGCGCGGGTTGAGCGAGGCGTAGGGGTCCTGGAAGACGATCTGCATCTCCCGGCGGATGTGCCGTAGCTCGCTGCCCTTCTTCGACAGCAGGTCCTCTCCCTTGAACAGCACCTGACCGGCGGTCGCCGGCTGCAGCTTGATCACGGTCCGTCCGGTGGTGGACTTGCCGCACCCCGACTCGCCCACCAGGCCCAGCGTCTCGCGCGGGAAGAGGTCGAACGAGACGCCGCAGACCGCGTGGATCTCTCCCACCTGCCGGCGCAGCAGGCCTCCCCCGCGGATCGGGAAGTGCTTGACCAGGTTGCGGACGGACAGCACGGGAGCCGTCGCGGCAGCCGGCTCCGTCGCCGGGACGGCGGGGGCCGTCACGACCGGTCCTCGCCGGTCGCCGGTACGCCGAGGCTCTGCTCGAGCACGTCCACGTCGTCGACGGCTGTCGCGTCGAACAGTCCCTCCGGTACGCCGTCGCTGCCCTCGAGGGTGTGCGCGAAATGGCAGGCGGCCAGATGGGCCTCCCCGTCGGTGGCACGCAGCTGCGGCTCCTCGCGGTCGCAGATCGGCTCGCGCATGGGGCAGCGAGCCGAGAACGGGCAGCCGGGCGGCAGGTTGATCAAAGACGGCGGCGAGCCGGCGATCGGGGTCAGGCGGTCGGCGCGACCCGAGTCCAGCCGCGGCAGGCTCCCGAGCAGGCCGATCGTGTAGGGCATCCGCGGCTGGTAGTAGAGGTCGTCGACGGTGCCCAGCTCGACCGGCTTCCCGGCGTACATCACCAGCACCCGGTCGGCGAGGCCGGCCACCACGCCCAGATCGTGGGTGATCAGGACGATGGCGGCCTGCGTCTCCTCCTGAGCCTTCTTCAGGGTCTCGAGAATCTGAGCCTGGATCGTCACGTCGAGGGCGGTCGTCGGCTCATCCGCGATGATCACATCGGGGTCGTTGGCCATCGCGAGGGCGATGACCACCCGCTGGCGCATCCCCCCGGAGAACTCGTGCGGGTAGCTGGCGGCCCGCTCCTTGGGCCGGGGAATCCCGACCAGGGCGAGCAGGTCCACCGCCCGGTCGAAGGACGCGTGCTTGTCGACGTCGTTGTGGGCGCGCACCGCCTCCGCGATCTGCCAGCCCACCTTGTGCACGGGGTTGAGCGAGGTCATCGGGTCCTGGAAGACCATCGCGATCCGGCCGCCCCGGATCTTGGTCATCTCCTTGTCCGGCAGCCCGAGCAGCTCCCTGCCGCGGAAGCTGACCGAACCGCCGACCTGGGCCGTCCTCGGCAACAGACCGAGGATGGCCAGCGACGTCACAGACTTGCCGGACCCGGACTCGCCCACGATGCCCAGCACGTCGCCCGGCGCCAGGCTGTAGCTCACGCCTCGAACCGCGTGCACGACGCCATCGTCGGTGGGGAAGTCGACGGTGAGGTCGCGGACGCTCAGCAGGGCATCCTGAGGTGCGATCGCCTCGACGACGTCAGCACCTGCCGTGGCGTGTCCGGCAGCCATCAGGCCCGCACCCGCGTCTGGGTCGGGTCGAAGGCGTCCCGCAGCCCGTCACCGATGAAGTTCACCGTGAGGGCGATCAGGATGATGAACAGACCGGGGAAGTAGAAGAGCCACGGCCGGGTCTGGGCCGCCGCCTGCCCGTCCTGGATCAGCAGTCCCAGCGAGGTGTCCGGCGGCTTGATCCCCAGTCCGAGGTAGGACAGCGCGGTCTCGGTCAGGATGGCCACGGCCACCAGCACCGTGGCGTTGACGATGATCGGACCCAGGGCGTTCGGCAGCAGGTGCCGGAAGATGATGCGGGCGTCGCTGGCCCCGAGCGCCCGGGCCGACTCGACGTACTCCTTCTCGCGGAGCGAGAGGAACTGCCCGCGCACGATCCGCGAGATCGGCGCCCAGAGCAGGAACGCCAGGACGAGGGCAAGAGCGAACCAGCCGCCGGCGCGCGAGGAGAACCGAGCTCCCAGCACGGCGAGGATGGCCAGACTCGGAATCGTCAGCACCAGGTCGACGAAGCGCATCAGGAGGGCATCGACCCACCCGCGGTAGTAGCCGGCGATGGCACCGACCACGGAGCCGATCATGGTCGACAGGATCGCGACCAGCAGGGCGATCTGCACCGACTTCTGGGCGCCGCGCAGGACCTGGGCGAACACGTCGTGCCCGATGCCGTCGGTGCCCATCGGGTGCTGCAGGGAGGGTGGCTTGGAGTAGGCGCCCTTCACGACGTCGGCGTAGTTGTACGTCCACACCCGGCCGCCGACCAGTGAGAGCACGATGAGCAGGCCGAAGACGACCAGGCTCGCCACGGCCAGCCGGTGGGTCAGGAAGCGCCGAACGATCATCGACGACTGGCTGCGGGCCTTGATCGTGAACTCGCGCTCGGGCGCCGACCGGGCCTGCTCGACGTCGTGGGCCTGCTGAACCGGCCCTCCAGTCGTCAGTGGCGGTTCCAAGATGTCAGGCATACCGGATCCTCGGGTCCAGGAACGCGTACAGGACATCGGCGACGAGATTGAAGAGGATGACGACAACGGCGGAGACCATGAGCCAGGCCAGCAGCCGGTTCACGTCGCTGTCGTAGATCGAGTTGATCAGCATCTCGCCCATGCCGTGCCAGGCGAAGACCCGCTCGGTGATGACGGCGCCGCCCAGGATGGCGCCGATGTCGATCGCCACCACCGTCGTCAGCGGGATGAGAGCCGTCCGCAGCGCGTGCCGCACCATAACCCGGCTGCGACTGAGCCCCTTGGCGCGGGCCAGCCGGATGTAGTCGCTGTTGAGGACATCGAGCATCGAGGAGCGCTGGAACCGGCTCCACGCGGCATAGCTGATGGCGGCCAGGGCGATCGTGGGCAGGACCAGGTGGCCGAGGTAGTTCGGCAGGTTGGACAGGAAGGAGCCCTGCAACCCGGGCGTGCTGTCCCCGATCGTGTAGAGGATGGTGTGGCCGGCAGCGCTGTTGAACTTGATCGCCAGGAACTCCTTGAGCAAGGCGGCCAGCCAGAAGACCGGCATCGACAGAAACAGGAAGCCGGCGAAGGTGAACGAGTAGTCGATGGCGGTGTACTGCTTCACGGCGCTGAGCACGCCGGCGAGCACCGCGAGCAGGACCGCCAGCACCATGGCCAGGATCACCATCCGGCCGGTCACGATCATCCGGCGGGACAGGTCGTTGCCGATGTCGATGCTCTTGATCGACGCCCCGAAGTCGCCGCGGACGATGTGGCTGAGCCAGTGCCAGTAGCGGTTCGGAAACGGCCGGTCCAGCCAGAGCAGGTGCTCGCGAGCCGCGATCACTGCCGGTGGGACCGGCGGGTTCCGGCCCTTGAGATCACCGAGTGGGTCGCCGGTGTTGGCCACCAGGAAGTACACGACGAAGGAGGAGATGACGAGCAGCGGAATCGAGATGAACACTCGCCGCAGGATGTAAGGGATCATCGGGGCCGCCTTCTCGTGAAGAGCGCCGAAACGGGGACCAGCCTGACTGGCTGGCCCCCGTTTCGGTCAGTGCCGCTCGGACAACTCTAGCGCCGCCGTCTCGTGGAGGGCAGGCCCGAGGAGTCCCAGTTACTGCTTCAACCCCCAGGTGCCGGCGTTGAAGAACGGACCCTCGCTGGTCGCGTTGTCCCGGATGTTCCCGAAGGTGTCCTTGAAGGCGATGAAGGTCGGCTTCTGGTACAGCGGGATGGTGACCATGTCGTCCCACAGCTGCTGGTCGACCTCGTTGGCCAGTGCTGCCGACTTCTTCTCGTCCAGCTCTCCGTTGGCGTCGGTGAACTTCTTGTCGACGGTGGGGTTGCTGTACTTGCCGTAGTTGGAGCCGCCACCGGTCGAGTAGATCGCCTTGTTGCTGGAGACCGAGAACGGCGTACCGACCCAGGCGAAGTCCGAGATCTCGAACTGACCCTTGGACAGCGCCGGGAACAGCACCTTCGACGGCTTGTTGTCGATGTTGATCTGGATGCCGGCCTTCTTCATCTGCGCCTGGAAGAGCACGCCCTGCTGCTCACGCAGCTTGTTGCCGGCCGTGGTCGAGAACTTGAACGCCAGCGGCTTGCCGCCCTTGGCGTAGATGCCGTCGGGGCCCTTGGCGTAGCCGGCCTTCTCCAGCAGGGAGGTGGCACCGGCGACGTCGCCCTTGCCGAAGCTGCCGGAGTGGTCGGCGTACTGCGGCTGGCCGGTCAGCCAGATCCGGTTGCCGAGCACGGTGGCCTTGTCGCTGAACTGCTTGACCGTGGCGTTGAGCAGCTCGGTGCGGTCGAGCGCGGTGGCCATCGCCTTGCGCACCGCGACGTCGTCGAGGCCGGGAGTCTTGAAGTTGAAGTCCAGGTGCTCGAAGGAGAGGCCGAAGTTGATTTGGCTGCTAACGCCCGGAATGGTCTTGATCTTCGCGACGTCGTCGAGCTGCGGCTGGGGGTAGATCAGCTGCACCTCGCCGTTCTGCAGGGCAGCCGGCTGGGTCGTCGACTCCGGTAGGAACCGGAAGACGATGCTGTCGAGCTTGGACTTGGGCCCGAAGTACTTGTCGTTGCGGACCAGGGTGAGGTTGTCGCCGGGCTTGTAGCTGCCGATCTTGAACGGACCGCCCGAGAACGGCAGTGACTTGTCGAGCCCGGTGTTCCAGCCGCCGGGGAGAGTCTTCATGATCTTCGACTCCAGCAGACCCTGGCCGACGCCGAACAGGGACTTCCAGTCGGCGAACTTGTTCGCGAAGACCACCGTCACCGTCTTGCCGTTGTCCGACCCGGTCACCGACTGGATGTCCTCGTAGCCGGTGTTGGACGCGACGTCGTAGTCGGGGTGCGCCTTGCCGTTCTGCGCTTCCCAGAAGTAGATGAAGTCGTCGGCGTTGATGTCGCTGCCGTCATCCCACTTGGCCTCGGGCTTGATCTTGTAGGTGATCGTCTCCGGGTCGGCCTTCGTGATCTCGGCGCTGACCATGAAGTCGGTGTCGAGCTTCAGCGTGAAGTCGGGCTGCGCGTGGAACACCGACGGGAAGATCGTCTCGACGATGTTGCCGACCGAGGTGCCGTTGTCCTTGGACGTGCTGTTGTTGAAGCCGGTCGGCTCCTGGTCAGCGGCGTACACCAGGGTGCCGCCCTGCTTGACCGTGACGGTCGTGGCCTTCTTCGTGTCCTTCTTGCTGTCGCTGCTGCCGCTGCTGCAGGCAGCGGCCGACAGGGCAAGCACCGCCAGGGGCGCAATGATCGCCACGCGCTTTCGGAAGCTTCGCACCGTGTTGTTCCTCCTTGTGCCGACACCGCATGCCGGGACGGAAAACGCGAGGCGGACAGGCTCCGCCTGCTATCGATCTCCCCAAATATAGGGACAGGACGTGGCCTGTCGAGGGACGCGGGCCGCGCGCCGCACAATCGTGACCAGACTGGAACGAACCCGACCCGGGTGCCGGCTAGGCCGTGCGGTAGCGACAGATGGCGGTGAACTGCTCAGCATCGATGCTGGCGCCGCCCACCAGTCCCCCGTCCACGTCGGGCTGCGCCATCAGTTCGGCCACGTTGTCGGCTTTCACCGAGCCGCCGTAGAGGATGCGCACGCCGGCCGCGAGCCCCTCGTCATAGGCCTGCGCGAGCCGGCCCCGCAGGGCGGCGCAGACCTCCTGCGCGTCCTGGGGCGTCGCCGTCTCCCCGGTCCCGATCGCCCAGACCGGCTCGTAGGCGACCACGACATCGCCCGCCTCCGCCGGAGCGACCCCGCGCAGGGCGGCAGCCAGCTGCGCACAGCAGTGCGCGACGTGGTCGCCGGCCTGCCGGGTGTCCAGGTCCTCGCCGACGCACAGGATCGGGGTCAGCCCGTGTCCGTACGCCGCCCGCACCTTGGCGTTGACCACGTCGTCGTCCTCACCATGGTGCTCGCGCCGCTCCGAGTGGCCGACCACGACATAGGAGCAGCCGAGCTTGGCCAGCATCACACCGCTGATGTCGCCGGTGTAGGCCCCCGGCGTGTGCGGCGAGAGGTCCTGGGCGCCGTACCTCACCAGCAGCCGATCGCCGTCGACCAGCGTCTGCACGCTGCGCAGGTCGGTGAACGGCGGCAGCACCACCACCTCGACCTCGGTCAGGTCCTCCTCACTGAGCGAGAACGCCAGCTTCTGCACCAGCGCGATCGCCTCGAGGTGGTTGAGGTTCATCTTCCAGTTGCCGGCCATCATCGGCAGGCGGCCGCCGGGCGGGCTGTGCTTGCGCGCCATGGTCCTCAGTCCTCCTCGAGCACGGCAAGCCCGGGCAGGACCTTGCCTTCCAGGTACTCCAGACTGGCCCCACCGCCGGTCGAGATGTGGCTGAAGGACGTCTCGTCGAGCCCGAGCAGGCGTACGGCGGCCGCGGAGTCGCCGCCCCCGACCACACTCGTCCCCCGTACGCCGGCCACCGCGGCGGCCACCTGGCGCGTCCCCTCGGCGAACGGAGCGAGCTCGAACACGCCCATCGGCCCGTTCCAGAACACCGTGGCGGCATCGGCGAGCAGCCCGGCGAAGCGCCGGACGGTCCGCGGCCCGATGTCGAGCCCGAGCCGGTCGGCCGGAATCGCCGTCGCGTCGACCACCTCGGTGTCGGCGTCGGCCGCGACCGAGCCGGCCACCACCACGTCCTCGGGCAGGACGAGGGCCACGCCCCTGCGCTCGGCGTCCGCGAGCAGCCCGCGGACGGTGTCGAGCTGGTCGCGCTCGAGCAGCGAGCCGCCGACGTCGTAGCCCTGCGCGGCCAGGAAGGTGAAGCACATGCCACCGCCGACGAGCAGCCGGTCCACCCGCTCGAGCAGCGCGGTGATCACGGCCAGCTTGTCCGAGACCTTCGAGCCGCCGAGCACCACGACGAAGGGCCGGTCGGGGCTGTCGGTGAGCCGGCGCAGCACCTCGACCTCGGCCAGCACCAGGCGACCGGCAGCGTGCGGGAGCCGCTGGGCCACGTCGTACACGCTGGCGTGCCGGCGGTGCACCGCGCCGAAGGCGTCACCGACGTAGAGGTCGGCGAGATCGGCGAGCCGGTCGGCGAACGCGCCCCGTGCCGCGTCGTCGCGGGTCGTCTCACCGGGCTCGAACCTGACGTTCTCGAGCACGGCGACCTCGCCGTCCGCGAGCGCGCCGACGGTCGCGTGTGCCCCGTCCCCCACCACGTCGGGCGCGGCGGCCACCGGACGCCCGAGCAGCCCGGCCAGCCGCTCGGCCACCGGGCGCAGGGAGTACGCCGGCACCACCGACCCACCCGGCCGTCCCAGGTGGGAGCAGACGACAACCCGCGCCCTGCGGTCGGCGAGCGCGGTGATCGTCGGCACAGCAGCCCGGATGCGGCCGTCGTCGGTGATCCGGTCGCCGTCCAGCGGCACGTTCAGGTCGGCGCGCACCAGCACGCGGCGGCCGGCGACGTCGAGGTCGTCGATGCTGCGCATGCGGTCGGGACGGTCGGCGCAGGCGTTGGCTAGGACAGCCGCGAGCCGACGAGGGCCGTCAGGTCGGCGAGCCGGTTGGAGTAGCCCCACTCGTTGTCGTACCAGCCGATGACCTTCACCTGGTTGCCGTTGGCCATGGTCAGCAGCGAGTCCAGCGTGCACGACGCAGGCGCACCGACGATGTCGGAGGAGACGATGGGGTCGTCGGTGTAGACGAGGTACCCCTTCAGCCCACCGTCGGCGGCTGCCTGGTAGGCCGCGTTGACCTCCTCGCGGGTGACCTCCCGCTCCAGCTCGACGACCAGGTCGGTCACCGACCCGACCGGCACGGGCACCCGCATCGCGATGCCGTCGAGCTTGCCCTTGAGCGCCGGCAGCACCAGCGAGGTCGCCTTGGCCGCGCCGGTCGAGGTCGGGATGACGTTGAGCGCCGCCGCCCGCGCCCGGCGCAGGTCCTTGTGCGGCATGTCCTGCAGCTGCTGGTCGGAGGTGTAGGCGTGGATGGTGGTCATCATCCCCTTGACGACGCCGAAGCTGTCGAGCAGCACCTTCGCCATCGGCGCCACGCAGTTGGTGGTGCACGAGGCGTTGCTCAGGATGGTGTGCGAGGCGGGGTCGTAGTCGCCGTCGTTGACCCCCATCACGACGGTGATGTCCTCGTCGCTGGCGGGCGCCGAGATGATCACCTTCTTCGCGCCGGCCTCGACGTGCTTGCGGGCGTCGGCGGCCTTGGTGAAGAACCCGGTCGACTCGATCACGACGTCGACGCCGAGGTCGCCCCACGGCAGCGCACGGGGGTCGCGCTCGGACAGGATGGTGATCGTCTTCTCACCGACCCGGATCTCGCCTTGCCCGGCGGAGACCGGCTGCTGCAGCTGGCCGAGCACCGTGTCGTACTGGAGCAGGTGCGCCATCGTCGTGACGTCGCCCAGGTCGTTGGCGGCGACGATCTCGATCTCGTTGCCGTAGTTGGCCGCCACGGCCCGGTAGAAGTTGCGGCCGATCCGGCCGAAACCGTTGACCCCTACCCGGATGGCCATCGCGCCTTCCCTCCTGTCGGAACGTCCCGGCAGCGCCGAGGCCGCCGACCCTAGCGTCCCCCGATCAGGGCACGAGCATGTCTGCGGTCACGTTCGCCTCGGTGCCGGCGATGCCGAGGTCCTGGGCCCGCTTGTCGGCGAGGGCCAGCAGCCGCCGGATCCGGCCGGCGACCGCGTCCTTGGTCATCGGCGGGTCGGCCAGGCTCCCGAGCTCCTCCAGGCTGGCCTGCGAGTGCTCCATCCGCAGCCGACCGGCCGACAGCAGGTGGTCGGGCGCCTCGTCACCGAGGATCTCCATGGCCCGGTTCACCCGCGCGCCGGCCGCGACGGCGGCCCGGGCCGAGCGACGCAGGTTGGCGTCGTCGAAGTTGGCCAGCCGGTTGGCGGTGGCCCGGACCTCCCGGCGCATCCGGCGCTCCTCCCAGGCCAGCACGCTGTCGTGCGCGCCGAGGCGGGTGAGCAGCGCGCCGATGGCGTCGCCGTCACGGATGACGACCCGGTCGACACCACGCACCTCTCGGGCCTTGGCCTGGACGCCGATCCGGCGGGCCGCGCCGACCAGGGCCAGCGCCGCCTCCGGTCCCGGGCAGGTGATCTCGAGAGCGGATGACCGGCCCGGCTCGGTCAGCGAGCCGTGGGCCAGGAAGGCGCCGCGCCAGGCGGCTGCCGCGTCGCAGGTCGAGCCGGCGACCACCTGGGGCGGCAACCCGCGCACCGGCCGGCCCCGGCCGTCGATCAGACCGGTCTGGCGAGCCAGCGCCTCGCCGTCACGGACGATCCGAACCAGGTAGCGGTTGCCCTTGCGCAGGCCACCGGCGGACACGACCGAGACGTCGCTGGCATGACCGAACACCTCGTTGACCTCTTTGCGGAGCCGACGGGCGGCGGCACCGGTATCGAGCTCGGCCTCGACGACCACCCGGCCGGAGACGAGGTGCAGTCCGCCGGCGAAGCGCAGCATTGCCGACATCTCCGCCTTGCGGCAGCAGGGCTTGGTGACAGTCAGACGGCTCAGCTCGTCCTTGACCGCAGCCGTCATCGCCATCGTTTCGTCACGCTCCACATTCTTCTCACCGATTGCCTGGTTACCGGGCTGCACCGTCAGCCAGCCGGCCGAGCACGTCGGCGTACGCCGCCGCGAGCCGGGCCGGATCGTGCCGCGGCGTGCCGTCGCCGGCCGCCACCGGCGCCAGGACCAGGTCGGCACCGAGGGCCTCCGCCGCAGACATCAGACCACGGGTGTCCAGCACCGTCGCGGAGTCGGCCAGCACCACGTCGACCACGAGCTCGGGGGCATGCGCCGCCAGCACCTCCAGATGGTTCTCCGGGGAGAAGCCCGCAGTCTCGCCGGGCTGCGGCGCGAGGTTGAGCGTGACGACCACCCTGGCCGAGGTGGTCGCCAGTGCGGCTGCGACGTCGGGGACGAGCAGGTGCGGAAGGACGCTGGTGAACCACGAGCCGGGTCCCAGGACGACGACGGCCGCGTCATGGATCGCGCTGACCGCCTCCTTGCACGCAGCCGGGTGCGGGGGCACCAGTCGCAGCGCGACCACCTGGCCCGGGGTGGTGGCCACAGCCACCTGGCCGCGTACCTCGGTCAGCGTCCCGGGGTAGTCGGCATCGAGCCCGCTCACCTCGGCCAGGATGTCCAGGGGCTCGATCGACAGCGGCAGCACCCGCCCCGCGGCGCCGAGCAGGCGGCCGGCGGCGTCCAGAGCGGCCACGGGACTGCCGAGCACCTCGGCCAGGCCGGTCAGGATCAGGTTGCCCACCGGGTGACCGGCCAGCGACCCGGAGCCGGCGAACCTGTGCTGGAACACCTGCGCCCACTGGCGGCCGTCCTCGTCGTCGCCCGCCAGCGTCGCCAGCGCCATCCGCAGGTCTCCCGGAGGCACCGCCCCCAGCTCGGCGCGCAGCCGCCCGCTCGACCCGCCGTCGTCGGCCACCGTCACGATCGCGGTCAGCGTGTCGGTCACGCGCCGAAGAGCGGCCAGGGACGCGGCGAGACCGTGACCACCCCCCAGCGCGACGACCGGGACGGACAGCCGGGACGTCGGCATCAGCCCGCTCACTCCCGTCCGAGGTCGCGGTGGACGACCTGCGTGTCCACCCCGTCGGCCCTCAGCCTGGCGGCCACCTGCTCGGCCATCGCCACGCTGCGGTGCTTGCCGCCGGTGCAGCCGAGGGCGACGGTCAGGTAGCGCTTGCCCTCACGCCGGTACCCGGCCGTGAGCAGCCGGAGCAGTCCGGCGTACTGGTCGAGGAACTCGGCCGCACCGGGTTGGGACAGCACGTAGTCGCGGACCTCGGGGTCCTGACCGGTACGCGGGCGCAGCTCCGGCACCCAGTGCGGGTTGGGCAGGAACCGGCAGTCGGCCACCAGGTCGGCGTCGACCGGGAGCCCGTACTTGTACCCGAAGGACACCACGGTGGCCCGCAGGCCGGCCTCGGTGGCGTCGGCGAAGGCCGCGTTGATCTTCGCGCGCAGCTCGTGCACGTTGAGACCTGTCGTGTCCACGACGAGGTCGGCCTCGCCGCGCAGGTCCCGCAGCAGCGACTGCTCGCGCTCGATGCCGTCCACCAGCCGGCCCTCGCCCTGCAGCGGGTGCGGGCGGCGGACGTTCTCGAACCGGCGGACCAGCTCGTCGCGGGCAGCCTCGAGGAACAGCACCCGCGCCGCCACCCCGCGCCGGTCCAGCTCGTCGAGCGCAGTACGCAGGTCCGAGGAGAACGCCCGGCTGCGGACGTCGACGACGACGGCGATCTGGCTGACCGCCCCCTTCGAACGGCTGCCGAGCTCGACCATCGTCGCCAGCAGTGACGGTGGCAGGTTGTCCACGACGAACCAGCCCAGGTCCTCCATGCACTTGGCGGCGGTGCTCCGACCGGCGCCGGACAGCCCGGTGATGATCACCAACTGGAATGACTCGCCGGTCGCCGCCGACGAGGACGGAGCTGCCATCAGCCCTCCACGATCTCGCCGGTCGCCGGGTTGACCGCGGGCCCGGGCGCCGGGGCCGCCTCGAGCGCGGCCAGCACCGCCTCGGCCGTCCGCCGGCCGATACCGGGCACCTCGGTCAGCTCGTCCACACCCGCCGCCCGCGCCCGCTTGAGCGAGCCGAAGTGTCGCAGCAGCGCCTTGCGCCGCGTCTCCCCGAGCCCCGGTACGCCGTCCAGCGCGCTGGCCGTCATCGTCGTCGAGCGCTTCTGCCGGTGATAGGCGATGGCGAACCGGTGGGCCTCGTCGCGGATTCGCTGCAGCAGGTACAGGCCCTCGCTCGTCCGCGGCAGGATCACCGGGTCGGGGCGCCCGTCGAGCCAGACCTCCTCGAGCCGCTTGGCCAGCCCGCACAGGCTCACGTCGACGATCCCGAGGTCGGCCAGGGCCCGGGCAGCCGCCGCTACCTGCGGTGGTCCGCCGTCGACGACGACGAGGTTCGGCGGGTAGGCGAACTTGGCTGGACGGCCGATCGTCTCCGCCCCGACGTCGAGCTCCCCGGTCTTGCGGCGCTCCTCGAGGTAGCGCGTGAACCGCCGGGAGACGACCTCGTACATCGACGCGACGTCGTCCTGCCCCTCGACCCCCTTCACCGCGAACCGCCGGTACTCGCTCTTGCGCGCCAGCCCGTCCTCGAAGACGACCATGCTCGCGACCACGGACGTGCCCTGCAGGTTCGACACGTCGAAGCACTCGATCCGCAGCGGGGCCTCCGGCAGCTCGAGGCCCTCCTGGATCTCGGCCAGCGCCCGGGACCGCGCGGTCAGGTCGGAGGCGCGCTTGAGCTTGTGCAGTGCCAGCGACTGCGCCGCGTTTCGCCCCACCGTCTCCATCAGGGCGCGCTTGTCACCACGCTGCGGCACCCGCAGGTCAACCCGGGTCCCCCGCAGCTCGCACAGCCACTCCCCGACCGCGTCGGCGTCGGGCGGCAGCACCGGCACCAGGACCTCGCGGGGGACCTCGTCGGCGGTCTCCCCGCCGTACACCTGGGTGAGGAACTGCTCGACCAGGCCGCCGGTGTCGAGGTCCTCGACCTTGTCGACCACCCAGCCGCGCTGGCCACGGACCCGCCCGCCGCGGACGTAGAAGACCTGGACCGCAGCCTCGAGCGGGTCCTCGGCGAAGGCCACGACGTCGGCATCGGTCCCGTCGCCGAGCACGACCGCCTGCTTCTCGATGGCCCGGCGCAGGGCGCCGATGTCGTCCCGGAGCCTGGCCGCCCGCTCGTAGTGCTGGTCGGCGGCCGCGACCTGCATCTCCTTCTCCAGCCGGCGCAGGTAGGTCGAGGTCTGGCCGGACATGAAGTCCGCGAAGTCCTCCACGATGCGGCGGTGCTCCTCGGGGCTGACCCGGCCGACGCAGGGCGCCGAGCACTTCCCGATGTAGCCGAGCAGGCAGGGCCGGCCGACCTGGCCGGCCCGCTTGAAGACCCCGGCGCTGCAGGTACGGGCCGGAAAGACCCGCAAGAGCAGGTCGAGGGTCTCCCGGATCGCCCAGGCGTGGGCGTAGGGACCGAAGTAGCGGACGCCACGGCGCTTGGGCCCGCGCATGACCTGCAGCCGCGGGAACTCCTCGTCGAAGGTGATCGCCAGGCTCGGGTAGCTCTTGTCGTCGCGGTAGCGGATGTTGAAGCGCGGGTCGAACTCCTTGATCCAGCTGTACTCCAGCTGGAGCGCCTCGACCTCGGTGGTCACGACCGTCCACTCGACGGCCGCCGCCGTACGCACCATGGTCTGGGTCCGCGGGTGCAGGTTCGCCAGGTCCTGGAAGTACGACGAGAGCCGGCTGCGCAGGCTCTTGGCCTTGCCGACGTAGACGACCCGGCCGCGTTCGTCGCGGAACTTGTAGACACCGGGCGAGTCGGGGATCGTGCCGGGCGCCGGGCGGTAGGACGCCGGATCTGCCACAGCAGTCAATCTACCCGGGGGTCCGGTGGAGGTGGGGCGCCGGGAGCCTCGGGCAGCGTGCACAATACGAACGGCCGCATCCACCCGCCCGCCTGTCCTCGGGACCGTGGTGCGCGGCCGGGAGCTGCAAGGCAAGGGGGACGCTCGAGTGATCACCGAGGATGTCACCACCGAGGTCGTTGTCGACGACGGCGGCGCATCCGGACGCGGCCGGCTGGTGCTGCTCCGGCTCGGCTGGCGGGAGTGCGACCCCCTCGCAGTGACAGTCGTCGTCACGGCGCAGCCCGACCACCCGGCCCTGCCGCGCGGCAGCTGGGTGGTGCTGCGCGACTTCCTGCGCTACGGGCTGGAGGAGCCCACCGGTGACGGGGACGTGCGCATCCGCCCCGATGTCGAGCAGGACCGGGTTCGACTGGAGCTGCTGCACTCCGACTGCCGGGAGAGCCGGCCCTGTGCGGTCTCCCTGCCGTGCCAGACGCTTCGCGACTTCCTGGATGCCACTGAACGGGTGGTACCGGCCGGCAACGAACGCAGCGACACCGTCATCGACGCGCTCATCGACCGGCTGCTGCAGGCCTGAGGGCGCCGCAGGTCGGCAGCGCCGACTCGGGGTGCCGCCTCGATTAGGCTTGGCCCGTGGGCACCCTCGCACGACCGGTCGGCGTCGGGCTGGCCGCTCGCGGCAGCGTCTCCTCGGTGGTCCGCTGGGCCGAGCAGGCCCGCGCCGCCGGGCTGGACTCGGTCTGGTTCCACGACAGCTACTTCGAGCGCGACGCGGTGAGCTACGCCAGTGCCGTCGCCGCCCAGGTCGCGGAGATCCGCGTTGCGATGGGGGCGGTGAACCCCTACACCCGCCACCCCGTGGCCCTGGCCATGACGGTGAGCGCCCTCGACGAGATGGCGCCCGGCCGGGTGATCCTCGGCCTCGGCAGTGGCCTGCCGCTCCGGCTGGCCCAGATGTCGATCCCCTACCAGCCGGACGAGGCGATCACCCGCATCGACGCGGCCATCACCACGATCCGCACCCTGACCAGCGGCGAGCGGGTCGCCGTACCCGGGCTGCCCGACCTGCAGCCGATGTTCCCGCCGGTGCACCGGTTCCCGATCTTCGTCGCCGGCTACCGGCGGGCCATGCTGGAGCTGGCCGGCCGGGTCGGCGACGGCTACCTGGCCCGACCTGCCGAGTCACTACCGGCTGTCCGCAAGGCGATGGCCCGGGTAGCCGACGCGGCAGAGGCAGCGGGGCGACCTCGCGACGCCGTGGAGACGGCGGGGTACCTGCTCAGCCTGGTCGACTCGAGCCGGCGGGCCGCGCTGGACCGGGCGAAGCGCGAGCCGTTCGTCATCTACATGCTCAGCATCCAGTCAGATGTCGCGATGGCCCGAGCCGGGTTCGAGACCGACCTGCGCGACCGGGTGGCGGCGGCCTGGCGGGCCGAGGACTACCACCGGGCCGCCGGCCTGGTGCCCGACGAGCTCGTCGACGCGTTCCTGCTCTGCGGCACGCGGGACGAGGTGGCCGAGCGGGCCGACATCTACCGCGAGGCCGGCATGGCGCTGCCGCTGCTGCAGCCCATCGTGCAGGAGGAGGAGCAGGTGCAGGAGGTGCTGGCCGCTGCTGTCGTCTACGGCGAGGCAGCGCTGCCGGCCGCCGGTGCCGTCGGCGTCGCCGCGCGCGAGTCGGTGCTGGCCGGCGCCGGGTCGGCCCTCGGTGCCGAGCGGCGGAGCCTGGGCCGACGGTCGCGCGGGCTGTTCGAGATCAGCCGTCCGTTCAGCTTCACCGCATCGACCGTCCCCGTGGCGGCCGCCGGTGCGTTGGCCGGGCTGGCCGGCCGGCTGTCCTGGCCGCTGTTCGCGGCCTCGCTGGTCGCCTCGGTGCTCCTGCACGTCGGCACGAACGTGGTCAACGAGATCTACGACGTACGCAAGGGGCTGGACGCGATCACCTCGCCGCGGGCCAGCCACGCGCTGGTCTCCGGCCGGGTCCGGGAGCGGGAGGCGTTCGCGCTCGCGGCGGTCGCCTTCGCCCTCGCCACCGCGATCGGCGTCGGGCTGGTCGTGGCGCGCGGCTGGCCCGTCGTCCTGCTCGGACTGCTCGGGCTGGTCGGCGGGGCCGGCTACACGATGCCGCCACTGCAGTACAAGTACCGCGCACTGGGGCTGCCGCTGGTGTTCCTGCTGATGGGACCGCTGATGGTGGTCGGCTCCTACTACGTGATCACCGGTCGGCTGGCCTGGCCGCCGGTCGTGGCCAGCCTCCCCATCGGCCTGCTGGTCACCGCGATCCTGCACGGCAACGAGTGGCGGGACACCGGCGAGGACGCCCGCGCCGGTATCCGCACGCTGTCGATCTCCTTCGGCCGCGGCTTCGCCCATCTGCTGTTCGTGTCGCTGATCGTCTCGGCGTACGTCGTGCTCTCGCTGGCCGTCGCGGTCAAGGCGCTGCCGCCGCTCAGCCTGCTCGCGATGCTCTCGCTGCCGTTGCTCGTCCGGGCCGTCCGCGCCTCCGAGCTCGGCGCGGGCGGCCAGCAGCGGGCGATCGCGATGATCGACCTGGAGACGGCGCAGCTGCACGCGGCGTTCGGGGCGCTGCTCGTCGCCGGCCTGGCGATCGCGGCGGTGCTGCGATGAGCCGACTGCCAAGGGCGGCGACCGAGGACCCGCTGCTGCCCGCCGGTCTGGCGGCCGCCTGCGTCGCCTTCGGGCTCACCTTCCGGGGGCCGCGGGCCCGCTTCTGGCAGCGGATGACCGCCACCGGGCTCGGCCTGGGCAGCCTCGCCCTGGCCAGCTCGCCGGAGCTGCGGCAGACCCGGCCGCGCCCGCGGGACGCGGTCACCGGGGTCGGCTCGGCCGCCGTGCTGTACGGCGTCTTCCTGGTCGGCGACAGGATGGCGCGCCGGATCATGCCCACCGGCGACGACGACATCGCCGACATCTATGCGCTGCGCACCCTGCGGCCTCCGGGTGAGATCGCGGCCCGGCTGGCCCTGGTCATCGGGCCGGCCGAGGAGCTGTTCTGGCGCGGCTTCGTCCAGCCACGGATGGCGCGTCGGCTGGGTCGCTGGCCGGGAGCGGCGGCCGGCTCGGCGGCGTACGGGCTGGCGCACGTGGTGACCGGGAACGTGACCCTGGTGGGGGCAGCCAGCGTGGCCGGGGCGTTCTGGTCGGCACTGGCGGCCGCCGGCACGCCGATGAGCTCACTGGTGGCCAGCCACATCGCCTGGGACATCTGGACGTTCCTCATCGCCCCGACCGGGCCGAAGGCCGAAAACGCTCGCTGAGCGCTCAGCCCGCCGGCTGCTCGACCGGCACCGGCGCGGCCCCCTCCACCAGTCGGATGAGGTCGCGCATCTCCCCCACCTGCGACCGCCGCATGTAGACCGTGAGCGGCACGCGCAGCCAGCGCAGGCGGTGCGGCAGCCGGTAGTCCTCGTAGTGGGTCACCCGGCAGGTCGTCGCGTCGATGGGACTGACCAGGAAGCCGCCGCTGATGCGCCAGCCGTCGGCCCTGGTCTGCAGGTCCTGGCTGTGCCAGCCGGCGTCGTGGCGGTGGTAGGAGAAATGGCCCTCCCACGGCACCAGCCGGCCCAGCCGGCCGACGATGCTGTACCAGCCATCTGCGTCGGTGCCGCCCTCGACGTCGGTGCCCGGGTGGACCTCGACGCTACGGGCCTTGCGCTCGAGCGGCTCCAGCAGCTCGATGTCGTTGACGATGTGCAGCGTGTCCTGCGCGCTGCGCCGGACCACGACCCAGCGCACGGCGCTCACCAGTGCGGTCATCCCCACCCCCTTGGCCCCGGCCTCCCGGACCGAGGTCCCGAGTCTGCTCCGCAGTGGCCCCGCAGACCACCGTCATTGCTAACGGGTGGCCGCTGCCTTCCGCCGGCGTACGCCGGAACGCTTGGCCGCACCCACCCGGTCGCCGAGGATCGGGCGCAGGAACTGGCCGGTGTAGCTCGCTTCGACGGTGGCGACCAGCTCCGGCGGGCCCTCCGCGACCACGCTGCCGCCGCCGGTGCCGCCCTCAGGACCCATGTCGACGACCCAGTCGGCTGTCTTGATGACGTCGAGGTTGTGCTCGATGACGAGCACGGTGTTGCCGGCGTCGACCAGCCTGCCCAGCACGCCCAGCAGCTTGCGGATGTCCTCGAAGTGCAGCCCGGTCGTCGGCTCGTCGAGGACGTAGACGGTCCGGCCGGTCGAGCGCTTCTGCAGCTCGGCCGCCAGCTTGACCCGCTGCGCCTCGCCGCCGGACAGCGTGGGGGCGGGCTGGCCGAGCCGGACGTAGCCGAGGCCGACGTCGTTGAGCGTGCGCAGGTGCCGGCTGATGGCGGGTACGGCGGAGAAGAACTCCGTCGCCTCCTCGATCGGCATCGTGAGCACCTCGGAGATCGTCTTGCCCTTGAAGTGCACCTCCAGTGTCTCCCGGTTGTAGCGGGCGCCGTGGCAGACCTCGCAAGGGACGTAGACGTCGGGCAGGAAGTTCATCTCGATCTTGATCGTGCCGTCGCCGGCGCAGGCCTCGCACCGGCCGCCCTTGACGTTGAAGGAGAACCGGCCCGGCTGGTAGCCGCGCACCTTGGCCTCGGTGGTCTCGGCGAACAGCCGCCGGATGTGGTCGAACACGCCCGTGTAGGTGGCCGGGTTGCTGCGCGGCGTCCGCCCGATCGGGCTCTGGTCGACCCCGACCACCTTGTCGACGTGCTCGAGCCCGCTCACCCGCCGGTGCCGGCCGGGCACCATCCGGGCACCGTTGATCTTGTTGGCGAGGACCGCGTAGAGGATGTCGTTGACCAGGGTCGACTTCCCCGACCCGGAGACGCCGGTGACGGCGACGAAGCAGCTGAGCGGGAAGGCCACGGTCACCCCGCGCAGGTTGTGCTCGCGGGCGTCGGTGACGGTGAGCTTGCGGTCACCGGGCTGGCGGCGGATGTCGGGCACGGGGATCGACCGACGGCCGGACAGGTAGGCACCGGTCATCGACCGCTCGCTGGCCAGCAGGTCCGCTACCGAGCCCGAGACGACGACCTCGCCCCCGTGCTCACCCGCGCCTGGGCCGATGTCGACGACCCAGTCCGCATTCTTGATCGTGTCCTCGTCGTGCTCCACCACGATCAGGGTGTTGCCCAGGTCGCGCAGCCGCAGCAGGGTCTCGATCAGGCGCCGGTTGTCGCGCTGGTGCAGGCCGATCGAGGGCTCGTCCAGGACGTAGAGCACCCCCACCAGCCCGGACCCGATCTGGGTGGCCAGCCGGATCCGCTGGGCCTCGCCGCCGGCCAGCGTCCCGGCCGCCCGGTCGAGGGAGAGGTAGTCGAGCCCGACGTCGAGCAGGAAGCCCAGCCGCGCGTTGACCTCCTTGAGCACCCGCTCGGCGATCAAGCGCTCCCGCTCGCCGAGGGTCAGCCCACGCAGGAACGTGGCGCAGTCGGTGATCGACAGCGCCGCCACCTCCGCGATCGACCGGCCGCCGAGGGTGACCGCTAGCGACTCCGGCTTGAGGCGCGACCCGAGGCAGACCGGGCAAGGCACCTCGCGCATATAACCCTCGTAGCGCTCCCGGGTCGCATCGCTCTCGGCCTCACCGTGGCGACGCTCGAGGAACGGGACGACCCCCTCGTACGCCGTGTAGTAGCTGCGCTCGCGGCCGTAGCGGTTGCGGTAGCGCACATGGACCTGCGTGTCGTGCCCGTAGAGCACCGCCTTCTGCGCCTTGGCCGGCAGCCGCTCCCAGGCCGTGTCGAGCCGGAACCCGAGGCTGTCGCCGAGGGCCTGCAGCAGCCGGCCGAAGTACTCGATGTTGTGTCCGCTCGACCACGGAGCGATGGCGCCGCCACCGAGTGACAGCTCGGGGTCGGCGACCACCAGCTCGGGGTCGACCTCCTTGCGCACGCCGAGGCCGGTGCACTCAGGGCAGGCGCCGTAGGGCGAGTTGAACGAGAACGAGCGCGGCTCGAGCTCCTCGAAGGACAGGTCGTCGTAGAGGCAGGCCAGGTGCTCCGAGAACGTGCGCTCCCGGTGCGGGTCGTCCTCCGGCAGGTCGACGAAGTCGAGGACGAGCAGTCCGCCACCGAGCTGCAGCGCCGTCTCGACCGAGTCGGTCAGCCGGCGCTTGGCAGACGCCTTGACGCTCAGCCGGTCGACGACGACCTCGATGGTGTGCTTCTCGTACTTCTTCAGCGTCGGCGGCTCGGTCAGGGGGTGCACCGCCCCGTCCACCCGGACCCGGCTGAACCCCTTGCTCTGCAGCTCGGCGAACAATTCGACGTACTCGCCCTTGCGCCCGCGGACCACCGGCGCGAGGACCTGGAACCGGGTCCCCTCGGTCATGTCGAGCACCCGGTCGACGATCTGCTGCGGCGTCTGCCGGGCGATCGGCCGGCCGCAGACCGGGCAGTGCGGAGCCCCGGCGCGGGCGAACAGCAAGCGCAGGTAGTCGTAGACCTCGGTCACCGTCCCGACCGTCGAGCGGGGGTTGCGGTTGGTCGACTTCTGGTCGATGGAGACCGCCGGCGACAGGCCCTCGATGAAGTCGACGTCTGGCTTGTCGAGCTGGCCGAGAAACTGCCGGGCGTACGCCGACAGCGACTCGACGTAGCGCCGCTGGCCCTCGGCGAAGATGGTGTCGAAGGCGAGGCTGGACTTGCCTGAACCGGACAGCCCGGTGAAGACGATCAGGGCGTTGCGCGGCAGATCGAGGCTGACGTCGCGCAGGTTGTGCTCGCGCGCGCCGCGGATGACGAGGCGGTCGGCCATCAGCCGGAGCAATCCTCCTGACAGGTCGAGCAGGGATGGAGACTCGCCAGCGGGGAAGGGTCCGGCGACACGGGGTCAGCAACAACAAGGGGTCAGCAGCACGCAGAAGGCGTGTGCCCCGTCATGCTAACGGCGTGCACCGACAGGTTCTTCCGGTCGTCCGGCAGCCACGAGAGGGCAGATGAGCACCTACACCGGCAACGTGGCGGTCGGCGGAGCCGCCGAGTCCAGGGAGCTGCCCGGCCTGGTCATCACCAAGATCGCCGTCGGCGAGTACAACAACAACGCCTACCTGCTGCGCTGCCGGCAGACCGGCGAAGTCCTGCTCATCGACGCGGCTGCCGAACCCGACCGGCTGCTCGAGCTGCTCGGTGCCGAGCGGCTGGTCCGGGTGGTCACCACGCACCAGCACTTCGACCACTGGCAGGGCCTGCAGCGCGTCGTCGAGGCCACCGGGGCCCCAGTGGTGGCGCACGAGCGCGACGCCGGCGAGCTGCCCGTGCCGGTGGCCGAGCTCGTCGCCGACGGCGACACCGTCTCCGTCGGCGACTGCTCGCTTGCCGTGATCCATCTCGACGGCCACACGCCCGGCAGCATCGCGCTGCTCTATGACGCCGGCGGGCGACTCAGTCACAGCCCGCACCTGTTCACCGGGGACTCCCTGTTCCCTGGCGGTCCCGGCAACACCCAGGGCGACGGCCAGCGGTTCACCCGGCTGATGGACGACCTGGAGCGCAAGGTGTTTGGCCCACTGCCCGACGCGACGAGCGTGTACCCGGGCCACGGCTCCGACACCACACTCGGCGCCGAGCGGCCGTCCCTGCCGGAGTGGCGCGAGCGCGGCTGGTAGGGACTGGGCGCGGTCCGTCAGTGGCCGTGGTGGACGGCTTCCACATTGTGACCGTCGAGGTCGCGCAGGAAGACGGCGTAGTAGCCCGGGTGGTACTCCGGCCACTCACGCGGCGGGTGCAGCACGTCGGCACCCGCGGCGACCGCTGCGGCGTGAACTCCGTCGACAGCCGCCCGGTCGGGCGCGCGGAAGGCCAAGTGCAGTTCTCGCTGCTCCTCCCCCTGCGCGGGGCTGAGCCAGAAGTCGGGGAAGCCGTCCGGACCGGACAGGCCGACGACGAAAGAGTCGCCCACCGGGAAGCGCATGACCTCGCGGATGCCGATCGGGGCAAAAGCGCTGAGGTAGAAGGCGAGCGAGCTCTCGACGTCGTGCACCTGAACGCCTACGTGATCAATCATGGCGCGAGGCTAGCGCCTGCGTACGACGGGCGGAGCCCTTCCTGACGAGCGGAGAGCCGAACGCGTAAGCGCACCCGTTGGGCCGAATGGAGCAACAAGGAGGCTCCGACTGCGCTAGTGCACCCGCCTGTCGGTCACCGCATGATTACGAGCGACAGCACTGCGTAATCGCCAAGGGAGACTAGTGACCGCCGCAACCTGGCACGGCACCCGGCGCACCGCTGCACCACGGCGGTCCGGGCGGGCGCTGGCGGCGCTTGCCGGGCTGGCCGTCGCCGTTCCGGCGGTTTTCGGTGGCGTCACCTCGGCCGCAGCCTCGGCGGACGGCCCTGACACCCAGCTCGTGCTGCGGGCCACCCCCGGCTCGATAACCGCGGTTGCAGCCGAGGTCCGTCGGCTGGGTGGCACAGTTTCCCGGGAGATGCGCACGGTCGACACGCTTGCCGTGTCGGTCAGCGGCCGGGCCCTGGCCACGCTGCGCCATGACGCGCGGGTGCTGTCGGCCACCCCGGACGCCGCCCTCACCCTGAGCAGTGCCGGCTACGACGCCCTCACCGACCCGTACTCGATGTACACCCAGGAGAACGTCGGTGCGGTCCGACCCGCCTGGAAGAACGCGAACGGCCAGGGCGTCGACGTCGCCCTGATCGACTCCGGCGTCGCGCCGGTAGCCGGTCTCAATGACGCCGGCAAGGTGCTCAACGGCCCCGACCTCTCGCCGGAGTCGCAGAACCCCGCCACCCAGTACCTGGACACCTTCGGCCACGGCACCCACATGGCCGGCATCATCGCCGGCCATGACACCGGGGTCGCAGTGGACACCAGGAACACCACTGACTACCTGGGCGTGGCGCCGAACGCGCGGATCATCTCCGTCAAGGCCGCCGACGCCCATGGGACCTCGGACGTCTCCCAGGTCATCGCGGGCATCGACTGGGTGGTCCAGCACGCCCACGACCCGGGCATGAACATCCGGGTGCTCAACCTGTCCTTCGGCACCGACGCCGCCCAGTCCTACGCACTGGACCCGCTGGCCTTCGCCACCGAGGTCGCCTGGCGGGCCGGCATCGTCGTGGTCGTCTCCGCCGGTAACCGGGGCAACGCGCTGGGCCACCTGGACAACCCGGCCCTGGACCCGTTCGTGGTCGCTGTCGGCGCCGCTGACACCAACGGCACCAACGGCAGCAACGACGACACGGTGGCCTCCTTCTCCAGTGCCGGTGACGGCGTCCGCAACCCCGATGTGGTCGCCCCCGGCGTGCACGCGCAGGGTCTGCGGGTGCCCGGCTCCTACCTGGACCTGACCTACGGGTCCACCGCCACATTCGGCGACCGGTTCTTCCGGGGATCAGGCACCTCGCAGGCGGCCGCGTACACCTCTGGCGTCGTCGCCGACCTGCTCAGCCTCCGCTCCACGCTCAGCCCCGATCAGGTCAAGTGGCTGCTCACCAACTCAGCCAAGCCGCTCCCGACCGCCATCCCGGCGACCCTGGCCGGTCGTGGCCTGGTCAACCTCAACAACGCCCTGTGGAAGACGCTCCCCCTCAGCGCAGCACAGACGGCCGCTCCGGGCGTCGGCACCGGCCTTCTCGAGGCTGCCCGCGGCAGCGCGCACCTGGTCCTCAACGGCGTAACCCTGTCCGGGGAGCAGGACCTCATGGGACAGCCGTTCACCAGCGCCGGAATGGCCGGCGCTGAGCTGTCCGGGTCTGCCTGGGCCGGTGGCACCTGGAACGGCTCGGCCTGGGCCGGTAGTGCCTGGGCCGGCAGCTCGTGGGCCGGCTCGGCCTGGGCCGGCAACTCCTGGGCCGGCAACTCCTGGGCCGGCAGTGCGTGGGCCGGGTCCGCGTGGGCCGGCACCGGCTGGTCCGGCTCGGCGTGGGCCGGGTCCGCGTGGGCCGGGTCGGCGTGGGCAGGGTCGGCATGGGCCGGCTCGGACTACGGGTCCGCGACACCCGGACCAGCCTGTGCGCCGAGCACGGGTAGGGCCGCCTGCAAGTCACCCTCCAACTCGAAGCGGCACGGCTTCGGCCAGGACGAATGGAAGTGATCGTGATGACTCGAGCCGCGACGACAGCACGCGCAGGACATAGCTGGACCTGAGGGTCTCCTGGCCCACCGAAACGGTCGGCTCAGCCGACGCCGGCGGCTTCCATGCCGCGCAGCTCCTTCTTCAGCTCGTTGACCTCGTCGCGCAACCGCGCCGCGAGCTCGAACTGCAGTGCCCTGGCCGCCTCGTGCATCTGGTCGCCGAGCTGCTGGATCAGGTTGGCCAGGTCAGCGCGTGGCATCCCGGCCAGCTCGGCCGCGTGCTTGCCGGCTCGACCGCCGCCGCGGGAGGACAGTCCCGGCACCGGCGCCTTGCCTCGGGACTGCTGGCGACCACTCCCCCCGACCAGCTCGCCGTCTGCGGCAACGTCGCGGATGACATCGTCGAGGATGTCGGCGATGCGCTTGCGCAGCGGCTGCGGGTCGAGCCCGCGCTCGGCGTTGTAGGCCACCTGCTTGACCCGGCGGCGATTGGTCTCGTCGATCGCGTTGCGCATCGAGGGGGTGATGGTGTCGGCGTACATGTGCACCTGACCCGACACATTGCGGGCGGCCCGGCCGATCGTCTGGATCAGCGACCTGCCGCTGCGCAGGAACCCCTCCTTGTCGGCATCGAGGATCGCGACCAGCGAGACCTCCGGCAGGTCCAGGCCTTCCCGCAACAGGTTGATGCCCACGAGGACGTCGTACTCCCCCTGGCGCAGCTCCCGCAGCAGCTCGATGCGACGCAGGGTGTCCACCTCGCTGTGCAGGTAGCGCACCCGGATGCCGAGGTCGAGCAGGTAGTCGGTGAGGTCCTCGGACATCTTCTTGGTCAGCGTGGTGACGAGCACCCGCTCGTCGCGGTCGGTGCGGAGCTTGATCTCGTGCACCAGGTCGTCGATCTGGCCCTTCGTCGGCTTGACCACGATCTCGGGGTCGATCAGCCCGGTCGGCCGGATGATCTGCTCGACCGCGCCACGCCCGCGGGCGAGCTCATAGGGGCCCGGTGTCGCCGAGAGGTAGACGGTCTGGCCGACCCGCTCGAGGAACTCCTCGAACTTCAGCGGTCGGTTGTCCATCGCCGACGGCAGCCGGAAGCCGTGGTCGACCAGCGTGCGCTTGCGGCTCATGTCTCCTTCGTACATCCCACCGATCTGGGGCACCGTGACGTGGCTCTCGTCGATCACGAGAAGGAAGTCCTCGGGGAAGTAGTCGAGCAGCGTGTTGGGCGCGGTCCCTGGCGAGCGACCGTCGATGTGCCTCGAGTAGTTCTCGATCCCCGAGCAGAAGCCGACCTGGCGCATCATCTCGATGTCGTACGTCGTCCGCATACGCAGCCGCTGGGCCTCCAGCAGCTTGCCCTGGCGCTCCATCTCGGCCAACCGGTCGGCCAGCTCGGTTTCGATGCCGCCGATCGCCCGTTCCATCCGCTCCGGACCGGCGACGTAGTGCGTCGCCGGGAAGACATAGATCTCGGTGTTCTCGCTCACCACCTCGCCGGTCAGCGGGTGCAGCGTGGAGATCCGCTCGATCTCGTCGCCGAACATCTCGATCCGGACGGCGAGCTCCTCGTAGACGGGGAAGACCTCGATGGTGTCCCCGCGGACACGGAAGGTGCCACGGGTGAACGACAGGTCGTTGCGGGTGTACTGCACGTCGACGAACCGGCGCAGCAGCTTGTCCCGCTCGATCTCGTCGCCGACCCGCAGGCGGACCATCCGGTCGACGTACTCCTGCGGGGTGCCCAGGCCGTAGATGCAGCTCACGCTGGCCACCACCACCACGTCGCGCCGGGTGAGCAGGGACATGGTGGCCGAGTGCCGCAGCCGCTCGACCTCCTCGTTGATCGAGGAGTCCTTCTCGATGTAGGTGTCGGTCTGCGGGACGTAGGCCTCGGGCTGGTAGTAGTCGTAGTAGCTGACGAAGTACTCGACGGCGTTGTTGGGCAGCAGCTCGCGGAACTCGTTGGCCAGCTGGGCGGCGAGCGTCTTGTTGGGCGCCATCACCAGGGTCGGCCGTTGCACCCGCTCGATCAGCCAGGCTGCGGTGGCCGACTTCCCGGTGCCGGTGGCACCGAGGAGGACCACGTCACGCTCGCCTGCCCGCACCCGACGCTCGAGCTCGTCGATCGCCTGCGGCTGGTCGCCTGCGGCGTCGAAGTCGCTGACGACGCGGAAGGGCGCCTGCTTGCGCACGACATCGGTGACCGGTCTCACCTCTAGGACAATAGGTGGGGGGTCGGACAGATTCCGGTCGGGTCAGCGGCCACGCTCCGTCAGTGCCTGCCAGAGCCGGGCGACCTGAGGGTCCAGGTCCTTGAGGCTGCCGGCGTTGTCGATCACCACGTCGGCGACCGAGCGACGCTCCTCGTCACCGGCCTGCGACGCGATCCGCTGCCGGGCGTCGGACTCGGCCATTCCGCGCCGGTGGGTCAACCGCTCCAGCCGAACCGCTTCCGGTGCGTCCACGACCACCACCACGTCGTACGCCGGCGCCAGGCCGTTCTCCACCAGCAGCGGTACGTCGTGGACGACGACCGAGTCCGGTGGCACGGCGTCGTACGCCCGCCTGGTCTGCTCGCCGACCAAAGGGTGGACGATGGCGTTGAGCCGACGGCGGCACTCCGCATCCGCGAACACGATGCGGCCGAGCGCGTCTCGGTCGAGCGAGCCGTCGGACCGGAGCACCCCCTCGCCGAACTCGGCGACCACCTCCGCCAGGCCTGGAGTCCCCGGCTCCACGACCTGGCGGGCGATCACATCGGCGTCGACCACGACGGCTCCGAGCGCGGCCAGCCGCTTGGCCACCTCGCTCTTGCCGGAGCCGATGCCGCCGGTCAGCCCCACCTTCAGCACGCCCGCAGTCTGCCAGGGCGCCGCCTGTGGACGACGACAGCGGCCGCCCCGCCGGCTGGGAAGACTGGCCGCGACCGAGAAGCCGACTCTGCGGGGAGCGGGCATGCCAGGCCGGTTCGACATCTCACCCGATGCCCTGTCCCAGGCGGCGGGTGCCTTCACCGCCCTCGCCGACGAGCTCGCGGCGAGCCGCGCGCAGCTGGTCCACTCGCTGGACAGCACCGGCGGGATGGCCGGCGGCGACGGGCCTGGCGCCGCATTCTCCGGCTTCTACGACCCGCGCGCGCGACTTGTCGAGAGCAACCTCGACCGCCTGGTCGAGGGACTGACGGCCATCGCGGACGGTCTGGCCGGGATGGCCCACAACTACGGCGCCGTGGACGTCGCGGCGAGCCTGCACACGGTCGCCGGCCGGGCACCGTGACCGCCGACCTGGCCACGCCTGACTCGGCAGCCCTCGTCACCTACCACGCATCGGCCGCGGGTTGGTGGCCCCAAGGCGACCCGGCTCGACTGCGTACGGCGGAAGCCGCCTGGCTGCGGCTGGCGTCGTCCCTGGATGACGTCGGTGACCGCGGACGCCGGCTGGCATGGGAGGTCCGGGCGGCCAACACCAGCGACGCGGTCGATGCCTTCGGCGCGTTCTGGGCTCGGGCCGAGGCCCACCTCGCCGCGCAGGCAGCCGCCGCACGAGCGCTGGCGCACAGCTGCCGTGAGTACGCCCACGCCGTCGACCGGGCGCGGATCGAGATCCTCGCTCTCCGGACGGCCGAGGTCGCGGTGGCTGTGGTCGCAGCGGCGCTGTCCGTCGTCACGGTCGGTGCGTCGGAGGTGGCCGCCGGCGCCGCGGCGGTCGCCACCATGGCGGCGGTGGATGCGGTCGAGGTCACCCTCGTCGAGACGGTCATCGGGATCGTGAGCCGGTTCACGCTGCACGCAGCCGCCAACGCCGCCTTCGCGGCCGTCGAGGACCTGATGGTCCAGGCGATCCGGCACCAGTACGACCCGGCCCGGCCGATCGACTGGAGCGAGACCTGGGATGCGGCGGTGCACGGCGCAGAAACGGGCGCTGCTTTCGGTGGCGCGGTCAAGACCGGCTCACTGCTGACCAAGCTCAAGCGGGTTGCGCCGGCCGCTTTTGTCGCCGAGCAGGTCCCGCTCGGCTTCGCCGACCGTCAGGCGTTCGAACAGTTCGGCAGGCGGCTCCACCGGGGGCTCGAAGAAGCCGGCTACCCGG
>JALYXH010000218.1 GCA_030947185.1 Actinomycetota bacterium
GAGGATGGCGGAGACGATGCCGACCCAGCGGGCGAAACCACTGCCTCGGCGCAGGGCGTCGAGCGCCACTGGAGCGGCGAACAAAACCGCAGCCGCCGTCAGGGTCGGGCCATAGACAGCTGCTACGGACGGTCGTGGGCAGGCTCAGCCGCGACCTTCGTCCAGGCGTCGCTGACGGACTGGTTGCGCCGACGTCACAGACGGGACTCGCGCCCAACCCCCTCCCCGTGCTGCGTCAGTGCGCCAGTGTCGAGTCCTTCGACCGCGCGAAGGCGATCGAGTTGCCATCCGGATCCTTGATCATGATCAGGTCCACGGGTCACCGAGTACGGGCTCAGCGTCGGGGCGACTCCCGAGCTGTGCGGATGTTGAGCGATCTCGGCGATGTCGTTCACTACCAGCGTGCGTAGCGACAGTTCTCCACCGGGCGGAAGCCGCGTGCAAGGCCGGCTACCGCACGGTCGGAAGGGGCACTTACTGCTGAAGATTTCCGGCGTATCCCGGACTATCGCGTCGGATCGCCGGCCCATCTAGACCTACGCTGGGTGCCTAGGAGGCAAGAAAACTCACCTGCTGTGCTTAGCGTCTAGCGGACAGCGTCAGGCGGACCGCGCCGGTCGGGTAGGTATGGCTGTCGAGCAGGTCAAAAGCGAGCAGCCCCGGGGGCTCGTCGAACAGCCGCTTTCCGCGACCCGCAACGACCGGCGTCATGTTGAGGTTCAACTCGTCGAGGAGTCCGTCGCGCAGCAGGTCGCGCGCGAGTGCCCCGCACCCGTAGGAGAGCAGGTCGAGATCCTCCCGCAGGGCAGCGACGTCGCCGTAACCGATGATCTCGGAGTACCCCCACTCGTCGGAGGAGGTGAGCGTCGACGTCACCACGTACTTCGGCATGGAGTTGAGCCGCTCGGCGATCTCGCCGGTCTGCTCGCTCCAGGCGAGGGCCAACTGCTGCCACGTCGCCCGGCCGAGCAGGAGCGCGTCCGCGGCGAGCGCAAGGTGGAGGGTGGCTTGTCGCCCCTCATCGCTCATGTACGGGTGCAAAGCCTCAGGGGGCGACTCGATAACGCCGTCGAGGGTGACATGCGTCTGGACGGTGATACGGCTCATGCTGATATGAAAGCAGCGCCGCTCAGTCGATGGACTTCGAGTACGGCGGCTCGTCTAGCCGATGTCTCAACCGCCAATAAGGCCGGGTGCCCCCAGAACGGCGCTTGGCCAGCAAAGCGGGTCAGGGGCGCATGTGAACGTTGCGTCCTATGACCCGCTGGGTAGCCACAGGTCATGAATATCGTCAACGCACTCGCCAGCGTCGCCGTTCGCGACCTTGAGACAGCCGCCAAGTGGTACGAGAGATTGCTCGGTCCAAGCACCGAAGCGATGCCGGAAGTCATCGAGTGGCATTTCGAGCGCGGCGGTGGGCTGCAGGTATACAACCTGCCCGAGCGAGCCGGTCGTTGCTCGTGCACGCTGATCGTCAGAGACGTCGACGAGATCGTGAAGCATCTTCACGGGCACGGGCTGGCGCAACATGCTGAACCCGCCCGTCATCAACGCGTCGACACCATCATGATCAAGGACCCGGACGGCAACTCGATCGCGTTGTCACAGCCCAAGCCCTCCACGCTTGCCCAATAGCGCGATACTGCTCATCGATCAGGCCGCCAGCGAGCGGTACTTCCCGCCTTCTCTACACGCGCCCATGTCCAAGGGCATCCCACATCGGCCAGCCGGGTGCTGTCTCGATGACATGGAGCAAGTGCCACCCCAAGGCGTACGCCGAGTCCTCGCCTTTGGTAAGACCGCCAGGACTGCGGGGGCCTCCTCGACCGTTGCGGGGGCGGTTACGGCGCGTACGGCGACCTCCTGCGGCTCGCAGAAGGGGGTCGTCACCCACGTCCTCGTCGGATAGTTGTCCACCTGGCGAGCGGCTAAGGCGGGCTACTGACGGTCGGGGCGGCACTCATCCTGGGGAGGTCAGGTCTTCCTCAGATCCTGGGCGAGCATCACGATGATGCCGCTGGGGCCGCGGATGTAGGTGAGCTTGTACACGTCTTCGTAGGTGGCCACGCCGCGCAGCGGGCGGCAGCCGTGCCGTGCGGCGACCTCGAGAGCCTCGTCGAGGTCATCGACCGAGAAGGCGACGCGGTGCATACCGATCTCGTTGGGCCGGGCGGGCTCGGTCTCGATCGCTTCCGGATGGATGTACTCGAAGAGCTCGAGGCGACCGCTCCCGTCCGGCGTCTGGAGCATAGCGATCTTGGTGTGATTCCCGTCGAGACCGACGGCGGTCTCCGTCCACTCTCCCCTGACCGTGTCGCGGCCCAGCACCGTCAGCCCGAGGTCGGTGAAGAAGGCGATGGTGGCTTCGAGATCACGCACGGCAATGGCGACGTTCTCGAACTTGATCGGCATGCTTCGACCATATGGGACCGCCGGGAGCTGTCAGGAGGGCGTGGGTAGCGCCGGCCACCGAGCGAACAGGTAGGCCGGATCCAGGCGACCTACGTGGCGAAGTCCGCCTCGGTCATGCCATCGGGGTGGCCGGCTGACCACTGGACCAGCTCGATTCGGTAGCCATCGGGATCGGAGATCCACGCGGTCCGGAAATCTTCAGATCCGTCGGGTGAGCTGGGTGGTTCGACCTGAACTCCCCGAGCAGTCAGACCAGCCACGGTTGCGTCCATGGAGTCAACCTGGATGACGACGTGGTTGAGGCCCCCTGGGTCGACCACGCCGCTGCCGGGATCGTGAACAAGCTCGACGGTCACGAACTCATCGCCGGGAAGCTTGAGCATGGTGAGGCTGCCGAACTCGGTCTCCTGCACGCTCCCGAGCACGTCATAGCCGAGCCCGGTGTAGAAGGCCAGCGATCGGTCGAGATCCGCAACCCGCAGGCCTATGTGCAGCGTCCTCATACGAGCATCCTCGGTTGCTTCAGCCGTGGGTGGCGTCATGTGCGGTGTTGCGGCGTAGTCGCTCCCCCACAGGTACCGCGGTTCGATCCGGTCGAAGATCGTCTCGCCCTGGAGCAGCCGTACCCACCTCCAGCAGCCCGGCTGATGAGATCGCCGCCCGCTCTCCGGCGCACCTAGCCTGCTCGGGTCCCGGGGTCACGGAGTGGTTCTTCCACGCCGAGATGAGAACGTACCCACATGCCCACGGAGGTCCTGTTCGCCGGCGTACGGGTCAGCGAGCCCTCGTGACCATCTCGGTCACCGACCTCGACGAGGCACTCGAAGGCCTGGAACGTCGCGGCCTCCGCTTCGGATCCACTGAGCGGGTCGGCGATGCCGGCCGCAAGGCGTCGGGGGCCGACCCGGACGGGAACTGGATCGCGTGGTTCAGGGCGCCTAGGCAGCAAGACTCGACACCGCGGTGCGTCGGCGCGCCCGTCGGCGTATCAGTGCGACAACACACGAGCCAGCTGGAGCGAGCGGCAGCAGTAGAACCGGCCGTTGCGGGTGGGCCGGTTCCATGTGTCGAAAACCGCCCAGAGGGCCCCGGACCCGTCCTGGAATGTCTCCAGCCCGCCCGGTGCGAACTGCCCGTCCTGGTGCAGCCCCGCCGTGTCGAGGAACGGCGCCTCAGCCGTCTCGCGACACGGGCCGTCGATGCGGGGACAGAAGGCCACCCCGGTCGCGTACTCGGGCCGGTCGAAGAAGTTGCCGGAGTAGAACAGCCACCAACCGCCGCCCGCAGCCGGCATCGCCGACGGTTCCTCGACGATGCCGCCCTGCCACGCCGGTCCGGCGGTGAGGAGCCGGTGCACGGGACCAGCCAGCCCGAGCCCGTCCGCGCGCAGGCGCTGCTCCCAGAGACTGCTCGCTGCCCCGACGGCGTTCCCGTCGTTCTTCCAGAGCACGTGCAGACGGCCGTCCCGGTCGCGGACCACCGTTGGGTCGATCGAGCCGCCCAGGTCGTGCTGGCACAGCAGCGGGACGGTGCCGCCGTCCGAGTAAGGCCCCTCCGGGGTCCGTGACCGGGCCACGCCGATGCACTGCTGGCCGCTGTGTGCTTCCGGGAGGCTGATGTAGAGCAGGTAGCCACTCGTGGCGTGGAGCACCGCGGGCGCCCAGCTCAACGAGTGTCCGGGGTCCGGGGCTGCCCACGCCGGGAGCACCGGCAGCGCGTCCGGCCCGGCTTCCCAGCTGCTCAGATCGGCCGACCGGGCCGTGGGGACACGGGCCGGCCAGTCGCCCGTGCCGAAGGCCACGAAGGTGGTGACGCCCTTGCCCGCACTCACGGGAAGCACGAACGGGTCGCCGATGTCGCCGTTGTAGACGGCGCGGGATGGTCCGAGCACCGGTAGCCCAGACATCGTCGGCGGGCGCCCGGGTCGGCTGGTCGCCAGAACGCCGGCCCCCGCCAGGACCACGCCAAGGCCGACGGCAACGGCGACGGCGAGGCCGACGGCGACGGCAGGACGGCCGGTACGGCGGCCGCCACCGCGCCGCCACCCCCCCCTGACGGGAGCCGGGTCCCTCGACCCGACGGCCACCGTGACCGCTGGCTCTTCCTGGTCCCGCCCGACGGGCCGCCTCAGCCCTGCACCGCGGCGACCATGTCGGCGTGTGAGGGGGCGGCCGGCATCTGCGGCGTCCACCCCGCAGCGAGCTGCGCGTTGACGCGGGCGCTGATGTCCGTGGCGAGCATCGTCGATGGCGGCGCGAGCAACCCGGCGTAGCGCACGAACGTACGCCAGACCTCGGGGTCGTCGCCGGTGATGCCGGCGGCAGCAACCAGGGTGGGGGAGACCGTCGGCGGACGGCTCGCGCCAACCGCTCCTGGTGCGGGTGCGGCAACGTCTGCCGCTCGGACGTGCTCGGCGCTCATGAGGCCGGCCGCCTCCTCCCACCGGGCGAACCGCGTGCGGTCCTGGGACACGGCGTCGGCGTACCACGGGGCGACCTCGGTGGCGTACCACTCGTCGTAGCGCGCCGCCGCTTCGTCCAGGCTTCCGGCCCGGTCCGAGAGCGCCGAAGCGAGGGCGAACCCGGAGGCCACGGCGAGTGCCGCCCCACGACCGAAGCTGGGGTTGGTGGTGGCGACCGCGTCACCGACGGCGAACAACCCGGTCACCGCCGGCAACCGGCTCAGCGTGTTGCGGATGCCTGCCATCGGGACCGGCGCTCCGACCGGCTCGGCCTGCTGAGGGTCGACCCACTCGCTGACGAAGGGGACGCTCGCCACGGCCCGGCTGAAACCGCCGGGGCTGTAGGCGTCGGCGAGCGCGGCATCGTGAGGTAACCGGGAGAACACCACCGAGAAGGTGTCGTCGTCCTGCGGGAAGAGCATGCAGCCGTAGCCGGCGAACATGCCGCCGGCCGCCCACAGCCGGTTGAGCGGTCCCCAGGACGCCCCCGGGCGCAGCCGGTAGAAGCGAGTCGCGTAGACGATGTGGCAGTCCTCACTCGCCGTCTCGAGTGGCGGCAGGCCGGCTGCCGCCAGGCGCCGGGACAGGCCACCGGCGCGGCCGGAGGCGTCGATCACCGCGTCGGCATCGAGCCGGCCGTCGGCGGTGTGCAGGCCGACAACCCGACGAGGGTCTGCCTCGTCGACGCAGAGCCCGTCGACGCGCGAGCCCACCCGTACGTCGCACTCGCGCTCGGCCGCGCGCCGCAGCACCCACTCGAAAGTCGTGCGCCGGCAGGCGAGGAACACCAGCGCGTCGTCACCCGGCTCCCGCTCGCAGTCGCGCAGCGACGCGGGCCGCGAGTCGAAAAGGTTCTGCTCGACCGCCCCGGCGTCTAGCAAGGCCTGCCAGACGTCCGGGGCCCCGGCGACCAGCTCCGAGCGGGTCCGGCAGACGAACCCGTGTGCCTGACGGACCTGCGGAACCCCTCCTCGACGCCACTGGCTGGCCGCGTCGCGCGGCGACGCGGGCAGCGGTTGGGCGTCGCGCTCCAGGATCGTCACGTCGTGCCCGTCGCGGGCCAGCGCGAGCCCAGTCACCAGCCCCGCGATGCTGCCGCCGATCACTACCGTGCGCATGCGGCATCGTGGCACGCGTCGCGCTTAGGCGGTTGCGGCTTTGCGCACGCGCCAGACCTCCTCGCAAGGCCACTGGCGGGCCCAGTCCGCGGTCACGAACGGGTAGTCGCGCTCGTCGTCGCCGAGCGGATAGAGCTCGACGAGGTCCTCCACCTCCAACGCGTTGGCGCGGAAAAGCCGGACCCAGTCCCCGTGGGACAGGTGGAACTCGACGGTCGGGTCGTTCGGCCAGGCGAAGCGATGAATCCCGCGCTGCGGTCGTAGCAGTCGGTCGGTGGCCGCGATGTCCTCGGTGTCCGGCACGCAGAGCATCAGCAGGGTGCTGTTGCCGAGAAGGACCAGCTCGCCACCAGGGCGCAGCACCCTGGCCGCCTCCGGGATCCAGCGGTACGGGTCGGCCCAGATGGCAGCGCCGTACTCGCTGATCATGAAGTCGACGCTGGCGTCCCGCAGCGGCAGCTGTTCCGCCACCGCCCGGACCAGGGGGAAACCGGGCCCGAACTCCCGCTGGCACGAGGCGGCGATCGCGAGCTGCCCGGGCGTGGGGTCGAGGGCCACGACGGACGCACCGCGCCTCGCCAGCCAGGCTGACACATAGCCGGTCCCGCAACCGAGCTCGAGCGCGCGTACGCCGTGCAGGTCGTCGCCCAGCAGGTGCACGTCCGACTCGGGCACGCCGTACAGCCCCCAGGACGGCTCGGCGGACCATTGCCGGCGGGCCAGCACGAGCTGGTCGGCTCGCCGCGCCTGCCAGGCCGCGACGTTGCCTGCGACGTGCTCGAGCCCGCCGTCGGTCACGGTTCGCACGTTACCGGCCCCGACCCGGGAGCAGGGCAGCGAGCAGGGCCTCGCCGACGAAGGCGCCGTAGGCCGTCGGCGACCAGCCAAGCTTGACCACGAGCAGCTCGTAGAGCTCCGGCGAGCTGTAGGTCCACAGCAGTTCGCCGGCCTTTGCGACATCCAGCCCCGGCCGCAGGTGTCCGCCGGCCGCCAGCCTGCCCGCGTTGCCGGTCATCCGGACGAGGCGCCGGTCGTCGATCTCGCGCAGCAGCGTGGCCAGCTCGGCGTCGACGGTGGCGGCGGCACGCAGGAGCAGGAGGATCGGCGCGACCCGCGGGGCCACCTCGACGGTGAGCGCGGCCCACCCCTGGACGACGGCCGCCGGGCCGGCGGCGTCCCGGTGCAACGCGTCGGAGCGCTCCTCTGCCGGCACCGGGCCCTCGCCCGTCAGAGCGTCCTCGCAGATCGCCCGCACCAGCCCGGCCTTCCCGCCGAACGCCTTGTAGATCGTCTCGACCGACACCCCTGCGTCGGCCGCGACAGCGGCGATGGTGGTGGCGGCGTAGCCGTCACGCAGCAGCAGCCGTCCGGCGCTGCTGAGGACGCCGGCCCGCGTCCGCTGCGCCCGCTCGGCTCGCTGGGGCGACTCATACCGGCGCCGGGGCTTGACAGCCGTCACCGGTGAGCCGAACGCCGGGGTGGCGGTGGTGGTCTCCGTCATCCACGGTTTCGCCGGCACGGCTGGCGCTTCCCCGTCCACCGTCGACCGGGACGGCAACCGTCACCTCGTCGATGCGGCAGCGCGGGCCGGGGCCGACGTCGTCCTCGTCTCGGTTGTCGGCGCCCGGGCCGACAGCCCCATGGAGCTGTTCCGGATGAAGTACGCCGCCGAGCTGCACCTGCGCTCCACCGAGGTCCCGTCAACGGTCGTGCGCTCGGCCGCCTTCCTCGAGCTGTGGGTGGAGCTCATGCAGGGCACGGCCCGCCGCAGCGGACGGCCCCTGGTCTTCGGTCGTGGCGACAACCCGATCAACTTCGTGTCGGTGACCGACGTCGCGGCAGCCGTTGAGCGGGCGGTCGTCGACCCTCAGACCAGGGGCCGGACCCTGGAGGTGGTCGGCCCGCACGACCTCACCTTCAATCAGCTGGCGCTCGCCGTGCAGCGGGCTGCGGGGCGCACCGCGCCGCCGCGCCACGTCCCGCCGGCCGCGCTGCGCCTGATGGCGCAGACCGTGGGGCGGGTCAAGCCCGAGCTCGGTCGCCAGGCCCGGGCTGCCCTGGCCATGGACCGCCTCGACCTGTCGGCCGAGCGGCTCGCGCCGTCCGACCGCGGCGCCGTCTCAGCTGACGATGTCCTTGCGCAGGAAGTGCCGCCAGGCCAGCAGCAGCAGCACCGCGCTGTACCCCACTGAGTACAGCGCCCCGCGGGCCATCTCGCCCCAGGCGATCGAGGGCGCCAGCGCGTCGGTCCACGAGTACTGGTAGTGCGTCGGCAGCAGGTTGCGGGCGCTGCCCAGCGCGGTCACCGCGTCGAGGATGTTGGACACGATCACCAGGAGCACGCCGCCGCCGACCGCGCCCAGGGGCGCGTCGGTGTAGACGCCGAGGGTGAACGCCAGCGCGGCCACGAACAGCATCACGACGGCCAGGTACCCGACGATCACGCCCAGCCGGACCAGCGCCTGGGCGGTGGTCAGCGACGCGCCGAACGGCGAGCGCACCGGCGCCCAGCCGAAGACGGCCCACCCGACGAGCAGAGCCACCGAAGGCAGCAGCACGAGGGAGAACCCGCTGAAGCCCAGCGCGACGACCAGTTTCTGGCGCAGCAGCCGCGAGCGCGGCACCGGTGCCGCGAGCAGGTAGCGCAGGCTGGACCAGCTGGCCTCGCTGGCCACCGTGTCGCCGGCGAACAGCGCGATCACGACGACCAGCAGGAAGCCGGTCGAGGCGAACAGCGTGAACAGCGTGAAGTTCGCCGCGCCCGACGTCGCCAGGTCGACCAGAGCCGGCGCGCCACCGCGCGAGTCCGAGCCCGACCCGAGCTTGAACGCCGCCGCCAGCAGGAACGGCAGCAGCACCAGGAAGCCCAGCGCCAGCTGCGTACGCCGTCGTCGCAGCTGACGGGCGACCTCGACGCGCAGGACCAGGGTCCGGCCCGGCCGGTAGCCCTGCGCAGCCCCGCGGGCGTCGGCGCCGGCCGCCGGCGCCGCGGCCTGTGCCAGACCCTGGTGGGTGCCCTGGCTCGTCGACATGTCCGTCAGCTCTCGTTGATGAGTTGGAGGAAGACCTCTTCGAGACGGCGCTGCGGTGCGACCCGGTCGACCGCCACGCCGGCCGCAACCAGTGCACGCACCAGCTCGCCGCGGGCGATCCCGTTGAGCTCCAGCACGACCCCGGCCGGCGTCGTCGACACCCCGTGTACGCCGGTCAGCCCGCCGGCTACCGACGCGGCCCGCACCGGGTCGTCGACGTCGACCACCACCGACGTGGTGGCCCCGACCAGCTCGCTGACCGGGCCCTGGGCAAGCAGCCGGCCGTGGTGCATCACCACGGCGTCGGTGCAGGTCTGCTCGACCTCGCTGAGCAGGTGGCTGGACACGACGACCGTGCGCCCGGTCCCGGCGTACCGCTTGAGCACCTCCCGCATCTCCCGGATCTGTGGCGGGTCCAGGCCGTTGGTGGGCTCGTCCAGCACGAGCAGGTCCGGCAGGCCGAGCATCGCCTGTGCGATCGCCAGCCGCTGGCGCATGCCGTGGCTGTAGGTGCGGACCTTCCGCTCGACGTCGGCGCCGAGGCCGGCGATCTCCAGCGCGTCGTCGAGGTGCGCGTCGGCGGCTGGCCTCCCGGTGGCTCGCCAGAACAGCGTCAGGTTGCTGCGGCCGGACAGGTGCGGCAGGAAGCCGGGTCCCTCCACGAAGGCGCCGACCCGCGACAGCACCGGCGCTCCCGGCACGACCGGCTGGCCGAAGACCCGGACCGCGCCCTCGGTCGGGTGGATGAGCCCGAGCACCATCCGCAGGGTCGTCGTCTTGCCGGCGCCGTTGGGTCCGAGCAGTCCGAGCACCTGGCCGCGCTCGACCCGGAACGACAGCTCGCTGACGGCCCGGAACCCGTCGCCGTAGGCCTTGCCCAGCCCGGCGATCACCAGCGGTATGTCGGCCAGTCCCGGGTCCGCCGCTGCCGCCGCCGAGCGCCGGGACCGGCATACGCCGAGCAGCACCACCCCCGCGACCAGCAGCAGGAGCACGGCAGCGACCACCGGCAGGACCGGGAAGCCGCCACCGCCGACCACCTGGCCCGCGACCTGCGGCACGGTCACCGCTGCGGTGCCGGCCAGCCCGAGCCGGTAGGTGCGCGCGGTGGCCGGCAGCTGGTAGCCCTGGTCGGTGCTCGACACGACGAGGCGCAGGTGGTGGCCGGCAGCGAAGGTGTGCACCAGTTCGGGCAGGTCGACATGCACCTGTCGAGTCGTGCCGGCGGCCAGGTCGGCCAGGTCGGCCAGCCGGATGGGGGAGACCAGCTGGCGCGGGAGCAAGGCCGTCGCGCCGTCCGGGCTGACGTCGTAGAGCTTGGCGAACAGGGTGGCGTCGCCGGCGTCCGAGCCGACGACGAGGTCGACGGCAGGCGCCCCGACCAGGTGCAGCGGGCGGCTCAGCGGCGCGCTTTCGAAGCGGGCACTCTGGCCCGGCGGGTCGGGCAGGCTGGTCCCGACCACACCGAGCGCACTGCCGAGCCCGGGCAGGCTGGTGACCGCCGCCGGGTAGCCGCCGGCAGGGGAGACGATGGTCTGGGTCGGCCCGTCTAGCGGCACCGGCACCTGCGACGACGGCGTGGCACCGGCAGCCCGGAACAGGGTCTCGTGCTGGGTCGTGTCGGCCCGCCGGTCGGTGCTCAGCTCGGTGTAGCCGAACCGGGTGTCGGGCCGTGAGCCGTCGCGTCGCAGGTAGCGCCCGAACCAGTCGCGGACCTGCGACCGGAGGGCGGCCGTGCTGGCGGTCGCGCCGTCGTGGCCGCCGGCGTACCAGACCTCCTTGACCGGTGTTCCGCGGGCGGCGATGCCTCGTGCGTTCGCGTCCGCCTCGGACAGCGGGAACAGCGAGTCGGACTCGCCCTGGATCAGCAGGGTCGGCGCCGTGATCCGGTCGAGCACGGTGGCCGGGCTGGAGGCCGCGAGCAGGTCGAGGATCTCCGGGGTCGGCACCCCGGTCGCGGAGCTGGCCTGATAGGCCGAGCAGACCGCGGCAGCGAACCGCCCGCAGGTGCTGGGGTCGGGAGCAGCGGGACCCGGCGCGCTGCCGGCCGCGAAGAACACCCCGGCCCAGAGCCGCTTGAAAACGCCCGGCTGCCCCGACCCGCCGCCCGATGCGAACTGGGGGAACAGGGACTGTCGCAGGTCGTGCCAGGTGATCGCGGGCGCGATGGCGTCCACGCGCTTGTCGTAACCGGCGGCCAGCAGCGAGAGGGCTCCGCCGTAGGAGCCGCCGGCGAAGCCGACCCGGGGGTCGCCCGGGCCGTCCTGGACCACCTCGGTCCGCCCGCCCAGCAGGTCGACCATGCGCTGGGCGTCCCGGACCTCGTACGCCGGCGCGTCCAGCGTGATCTGTCCACCGGAGCGGCCGAACCCGCGGGCGCTGTAGGCAAGCGCCACGTAGCCGTGGCGGGCCAGGTCGAGAGCGTCGGTCGTCTCGTCGTCCTTGCTGCCACCGAAGCCGTGCGCCAGCACGACCGCCGGGGCCGGCCGGTGTCCCGCGGGCAGGAACAGGGTCGCGTCGAGGCTGACCGCGACCCCGTCCGGGCTCGCCCCGGCTGGCACCGTCAGCACCTCGCGGCGTACGGCGGGGGAGGCAGCGGTCGCGGCTACGGCAACAGAGGCCAGCACGGCGACGGCCGCGATCCCGGACGCAGCGATCAGAGCCGGACGTCGGCGCACGGGTCCTTCCTGGTGCGATCGGGCCTACGTCGTCGCAGGGGTCGGGTCGAGGATGTCATCGGCGTCGCCGCCGCGGGTCAGCTCACCCTGCGCGCGGTCGACAGCTCGGCGCCAGTTGGGGAGTTCAAGGCGCCCGAGAAGTTCGAGTCAGCTGGAAAGGCCGCCGTCGTGGTGATCGTCGCGTCGCAGTCGACGGAGAGCCCCTCGACGCCGTCGACCCCCTCCAGCCAAGCAAGCCCATCGGCACCCCTGGCGAAGGCGGCGGTGGCGTACGCGTCGACCCGCGTCAGGTCCCGCCCGATGACGGTGACACTGGCGAGGCCCCGAGCCGGCTGCCCGGTGTGTGGGTCCAGCACGTGGTCGCCTCGTTCGGCGCTGCCCGAGGTGGCGACGGCCAGGTCGCGTCCGGTGATGACGGCGGCCAGTGCCGACCGGTCCACCGGATGCGCCACGCCGATCCGCCAGGCCTGGCCGGGGCTGCGTTCGCCGGCCGTCCGGACGTCGCCCCCGGCGTTGATGCAATGGTTCGCCGAGCCGGCTGCGCGCAGCAGGGCGCTGGCCACCTCGACGCTCCAGCCCTTGACCAGACCGGACGGGTCCAGCCGGCCCGCCGGGTAGCAGCTGAAGTAGCCGTCGGTCTCCACGGCGACCTGCTCGCCGAGGGCGAGCACCTCGGCGACCTCCGGCGGGCACTCCCCGAGGGTCAGCGCGTCGCGGCTCAGGCTGCTGATGAAGCTGCCCTCGTCGTACGTCGTGAACGTTGCGTCGACCCAGCGCAGCCAGCCGATCGCGCCGTCAAGCGCCTCGGCCGGGACGTCCGGGTCGGTGACGGTCAGGCTGAAGACCGTCCCCATGATCCGCTCGACCCGGTGCACGGGTCAGCGCTTCATCGCGTCGAGGGCGGCCTGCAGCGACTCGGTGTATCCGTCGCTCGTGTAGGTGGCGCCGGAGACGGTGTCGATCTGGGCGCTCTGGGCGGCCAGCGCCTCGCGCCGCAGGATCGGCGCGGCCGCGTTGTTGATCTGCACCGACCGCTGGTGGCCGCCGGGGAGCTGGACGGCTGCCACCTCGGTGATCTTGCCGCTGCTCTCGGTGACCCGGACCTGTACCGGGCCGTACCTGGTCGAGACCACCGCCCCCAGCACAGTGCCAGTCCCGGACGCCGTGCCGGTGCTGCCGGCTGTCGTGGCGCCGCCGGAGGTAGTAGGCGCCGGTGAGGCGCCAGGTGCGGCCGCCGTACCGGTGCCGGCCGGTGCCGAGGCGGACGGCACCGACCCGCTGCTCGACTGGGGACTGGTGCGGAAGCCGAGCAGCAGCGTCAGCCCGAGGATCGTCCCGGCTATCGCGGCGAGAGCGCGTCGCATGGAAACCCCCTCCTAGAAGGCGAAATGCTCGGTGTGGATGGACTTCGCCGGTACGCCGGCGGCGCGCAGCGCTGCCCGAGCCGCCACCGCCATGCCCGCCGGCCCGCAGACGAAGACGTCGTGCTCGCGCAGTCCCGGCACCAGCCCGGCCAGGTGGGCCCCGGTCAGCGGGTCCCGCGGCCCGCCGGAGGGACCGAGCAGGAAGGACAGGCGGGCGCCACGGGCGGTCGCGATCGCCGTCAGCTCATCTCGGAACACCAGATCCTCGGCCGAGCGCGCACGGTAGAGAAGGGTGATCTCGCCGGGCTCCCCGGGCAGCGTCTCGAACAGCGTCCGGAGCGGAGTGACGCCGATCCCGCCGGCGAGCAGGAGGACCCGGGGCTGCCTGCGGCGGGCCGCGGTCAACGCGCCGTACGGGCCTTCGGTCATCACCCGGGTCCCCGGGCGGACGTTCTGCAGCCAGCTCGAGTAGTCCCCGAGGGTCTTGACGGTGATCCGCAGCATCCGGGCGTGGGGCGGGGCGGAGAGCGAGAACGGGTGTGACTGCCACCAGCCGTCGCGGGTCAGGAACCGCCAGCGGAAGAACTGGCCTGGCTGCGCGGCAAGCTCCCCGAGGGACTCGCCCGCGACCAGCACGGAGACCACGCCAGGCGCTTCCGGCCGCACCTCCACGACGCGCATCCGGTGCCGGAAGGCCTGCCGGACGGGGACGACGACCCGGTGCCAGGCCAGCGTCGCGGCGACTCCGGCGTACAGCGCGGCCCAGCACGCCCGGGCCGCCGGGTTGGCGACGAAGTCGGTGCCGTTGGCGAACTGGTGGCTGAAACCGAGTGCCACCGCGAGATAGGTGTAGAGGTGGAGGTGGTACCACGTCTCGTAGCGCATCCGGGCGCGGGCCGCCCGGGCCGACAGCACCCCGACGCCCACCAGCAGGCCGAGCGCGACGGTGGCCATCGCCACGTCGGGGTAGCTGCGCAGCAGCGTCGCTGTCTCGCCGACGGGCGAGGCGTGGGCCGCGAGCGCGTACCCCCAGATGATCAGCACGGCGTGGGCCGCCAGCACACAGACCGTGAAGCGACCGCCGCGGGCGTGCCAGCGGGCGAGCTTGTCGGCGCCGACGCCGTGCTCGAGCGCCGGCACCCGGCCCATGAGCAGAAGCAGGACGACCACCGCGTAGCCGCCGGCCAGTCCGGCCAGTCGGCCCAGGGCGGTGACGAACGCTGCGGCCGAGCCGGTCAGCCCGGCGCCACCGCTCAGCCAGAGCAGCAGGGCCAGGAGGCCGCCTGCCGAGATGCCGGCCAGCACCGATCGCGGTGACCAGCCGGCGGGGACACCGCCGGCCGGCGGAGCGCCGGGCAACGGGGCACGCGAGGGGGCGGCGACCGGCCGGTCCAGCTGCGAGATGCTCATGTGTCGGTTATCCACGGGCGGACTGGGCCGACCCTGACCCTCGGCTGTGAAGTCACTGGCAAGCATGGGTCAGACCGGTGCGTCCTGTAGGTCCGGCTGGGCGGCTTGGTCGGGAGCCGGGCCGCCGGTGCCGTCGCCAGGAGCGAGCGGGAGCAGCACCCGGAACGTCGCGCCCGCACCGTTCGGAGCCACCAGCTCGACCCTGCCGTTGTGGGCGGCCACGATGGCGGCAACGATCGACAGGCCGAGCCCGCTGCCGCCGCTGGCACGGGTCCGTGAGGCGTCGCCGCGGTAGAAGCGCTCGAACACCCGGTCGGCGTCCTCAGGCGCGACGCCCGGGCCGTCGTCGTGCACCTCGACGACACCCCAGCGCGAGCCGTCGAGGTCCGTCGTACCGACGCTGATGCGCACCGGGGTTCCCGGCGGGGTGTGGGTGAGCGCGTTGCTCGTGAGGTTGCCGAGCACCTGCCGGAGCCTGGCCTCGTCCCCGGGCACTACGGGAGCGTCGCCGTCCTGGAGCACCGACAGCTCGACGATGCGCTCGGGGGCGACCGCATTGGCGTCGGACACGGCGTCGGCAGCGACCTCCACCAGGTCGACCGGCCGCCGTTCGAGCGGCCGATGCTGGTCGAGCCGGGCCAGCAGCAGCAGGTCGTCGACGAGCACCCCCATCCGCTCGCCTTCGCTCTCGATGCGGCGCATGGCCCGGGCGACGTCACTGGGACCGTTGGCTGCGCCCTGCCGGTAGAGCTCGGCGAACCCCCGGATCGAGGTCAGCGGGGTGCGCAGCTCGTGGCTCGCGTCGGCGACGAAGCGGCGCATCCGCTCCTCCGACTGTCGCGCGCCGGCCTCCGAGGCGGCCTGCGCGCCGAAGGCGACCTCGATCTGGGCCAGCATGCCGTTGAGTGCCCGCGCCAGCCGACCCACCTCCGTGCCGGGGTGGGCGTCGGGCACCCGCTGTGTGAGGTCGCCGCCCGCGATGGCTTCCGCGGTGCGCTCCATCTCCACCAGCGGTCGCAGGCTGGTGCGCACCAGCCCGTAGCCCAGCAGACCGAGCAGGACCAGGACGATGGCGCCGACCACGGCCTCGATGCCCGCCAGCCGCCCCAGCGTGCTGTCGGCGTCGGCCTGGCTGAGCGAGATCAGCACCGAACCCGAGCCGTCCGAGAGCGGAACACCGACTGCCCGCCACTGGCCGGGACCCTGGCGCGCGTCCACCGTGAACGGTGCGCCGTGTCGGGCGGAAACCTGGGCGACGGTGAGTGGCGGCAGATCGGGGGCAGAGCGTGCCTCGGTGCCCGACAGCTGCTCGGCCACGAGCGCACCGCTGGCCGAACGGATCTGCACCGCGTAGCCGCCGGGCCCCTCGATCCGGTCGCCGCGTGGACCCTGCTGCGGACCGGACTGCTGGTCGGGGCCGCGCGGCAGGAACCCGCGCTCGACCCGGCCCACCGTCTGGCCCGCAGTCGCCCGCAGCTGGTTGTCGAGCCGGTCGAGCAGGTAGCCGCGCAGCGCCGCGATCGCCGTGACCCCGGTGATGAGCAGGGCCACGCCCACCAGCACCAGTGTGCCGGCGACCAGCTGGACGCGCAGCGGCGTCCGGCCGCGCAGTCGCGAGAGCCTGCTCACCGCATCACTGGGCCGGCACGCGTAGCACGTAGCCCACGCCGCGCAGGGTGTGCAGCAGCCGTGGCTCGGTGGTGTCGATCTTGCGGCGCAGGTAGGAGACGTAGGACTCGACGATGTTGGCCTCGCCGCCGAAGTCGTAGTTCCAGACGTGGTCGAGAATCTGTGCCTTCGACAGCACCCGACCGCGGTTCTGCATGAAGTAACGCAGCAGCTTGAACTCGGTGGGGGACAACGGGGTCAGCTCACCGTTCTTCCACACCTCGTGGGTGTCGTCGTCGAGCTCGATGTCGGCGAACTCCAGCCGGGCGGCCTCGCGCGCAGGGTCGCTCCCGCTCGTACGCCGGAGCACCGAGCGGATGCGGGCCACCACCTCCTCCAAGCTGAACGGCTTGGTGACGTAGTCGTCCCCGCCCAGGGTGAGGCCGGTGACCTTGTCCTCGGTGGCGTCCCGCGCGGTCAGGAACACCACCGGCACCCGGGCTCCCTCGCTGCGGAGCCGCCGCAGCACGGCGAAGCCGTCCATGTCGGGCAGCATCACGTCCAGGACCAGTAGATCCGGCCGGAACGTGCGCGCAACGCTCACCGCCTGGCTGCCGGTGGTGGCCGTGGCCACTTCGAAGCCGGCGAAGCGCAGGCTGGCCGACAGCAGCTCGACGATGTTGGGCTCGTCGTCGACGACAAGCAGCCGCGCCTCCGTCGTCGCCGCACCGGCCGGTTCGGCCACCGTTCCTCCTCGTAACCCCGTCAGCGTCATGGTCGCAGTGTCGGACCCGTTGCTGGGCACCGACTGGACTGTTCCTGGGAGCCGACTGTGAGAGCGGGACGGCGCCGGACTACGCGGTGGCCCAGCGCGGCTGGACCAGCTCAACAGGACGCCTCGGCGCAGCAGCGCCGTTTCCACGCTGGCGCAGGAGCGGGGCGCAGGCCAGGCCGCAGGCCAGCGCCAGGAGATGACCAGTGGTGGTGAGGTCGAGGTCGAGCGCCAGCGGCACCAGTACGACGGCGCCGGCTGCCACGAGCAGGGCCGCCCGTACGCGCGGTCGTACCAGCAGCAGGCAGCTCCCCAGAGCGGCGTAGAAGCCGTAGCTGACGCCGACGTCGAGCCGGTGCGCGGCAGCGACGGGCAGCAGGTGGTGACCCACCGCGTAGGCCACAGGGAGCTCGGTCGCCAGGGTCGCCAGCACGTGACCGCAGGCGAACACGAGCAGGACCTGGGCGGCGCCGTAGCGGCGCTCGAGCGGGACGAGCACCGCCGCGAGCTCCAGGGCGTGCACGAGCCAGTGCAGGTCGGGCAGGAACAGGGCGGAGGCGACCATCACACCGAGCGGGTCGCTGGCCAGGTGCGCGACATCCGTGCTGGACGCGGCCAGCAGCGCGTCCCTGGTGGCCGGGTCGAGCAGGTGCAGCAGGACGGTGCTCAGCGCGAGCAGGCAGAGGTAGCCCAGCGTGAGCGGCGTACGCCGGAGGCTCGGCATCGATCGGTGCAACCAGCCGGCCATGGGGGACGTCCGATCGACGCGGCCGGGCTGCTCCCGGCTCCTCACGTGAACCTTCGGCGGCGATCCTGGGCAGCGGCTGGGTGCGGGGTGGACGCCCGCTGTGAGCGCTCAGACCGCCGAGCCGACCACGTCAGCAGTGGCCGGCTCCCCGACAACAGCCGGCCGCGCCGCGGCTCCACCGCGGTGCCGGAGCCCATCGACCGCCAGGATGACCAGCGCCAGCCAGACGAGCGCGAAGCCGGCAAGCCGGGCCGGCGGGAGCGGCTCGTGCCGGACGAAGATGCCGACGGCCAGCTGCAGGACCGGCGCCAGGTACTGCAGCAGGCCCAGTGTGCTCAGCGGCAGCCGCGACGCGGCGCCGGCGAAGCAGAGCAGGGGGATGGCGGTGACCACACCGGCCGAGAGCAGCAGCAGGTCGTGGCCCGGTCCATGCCGGCCGTACGACGCGGTGCCCTGCGCGCCGAGGAGGGCGAGCAGCCCGAGGGCGGGCACGAGCAGTACGCCTGCTTCCACGAGCAGTCCTTCCGGTGCCCCCACCCCGATCCGCTTCTTGACCAGCGCGTAGCAGCCGAAGCTGACCGCTAGGGTGAGGGCGAGCCACGGCAGCCGGCCGTAGTCGACGGTGATCACCGCGACCGCCAGCAACCCGAGGCCGAGGGCCGCCCACTGCACGCGGCGCAGCCGCTCGTGCAGGACGACGACGCCGAGGGCGACCGTCACCAACGGGTTGATGAAGTAGCCGAGGCTGGTCTCCACGACGTGGCCGTTGTTGACGCCCCAGATGTAGCAGCCCCAGTTGACGCCGATCAGCAGCCCGGCAACCGCGAGGCGGGTCAGGGCCGGCCGGCCCAGCCGGAACGCGCCACCGAAGCGGGAGCGCAGCGCCAGCAGCAGGCCGACCGCGACAGCGGAGAACACGATGCGGCAGGCCAGGATCTCCAGCGCGCCCGCCGGCTCGAGCAGCGGCCAGTAGAGCGGGAACAAGCCCCACCACAGGTAGGCGATGACCCCGTAGCCGAACCCGCGTCGCTGCCTGTCCATCTGACCCAAACTACCGGTGCCGCCGGGGCGCGGACCGCCGCCCAGGTTGACCGCCCCTGCCCGCGCTGCCTGTATGGAGGTGTGCAGGCAGCTGACGCCGCGGCCCGCCCGCCCGTCGCCGACGCGGTCGGGGTGCTTCGCGACGGCACGCCCTACCGGGTTCGGCCGCTCCAGCGGTCGGAGCGCCAGACCCTGGTCGAGGGGTTCGACCGGCTGTCGGCGGAGTCGCGCTACCGGCGCTTCCTGGCCCCGGTCTCGACGCTGTCGGTGCGCATGCTGCACAAGCTGGTCGACCACGTCGACGGTGTCGACCACGTCGCCCTCGTGCTCGACGTCCACCCCGGGTCGAGGCGGGAGGAGCCGGTCGCGATCGCCCGGTTCATCCGGGACCGGGCCGTCGCGGAGCAGGCCGAGTACGCGATCACCGTTGTCGACCGTTGGCACGGCCGGGGGGCGGGCACCGCCCTCAGCGACGCGCTGGTCGGGCGGGCCCTCGAACTCGGCGTGCGTCGCTTCACGGCTGATGTGCACGCGCAGAACCGGCCATCGCTGCGACTGCTGGCCCGGGCCGGTGACGTGATCAGCCAGGAGAGCGACGGCGCGGGTGTGCTCGAGATGACAGTTCGGCTGAAGCCACCGCCCGGCTGAGTTTCGTTACGGTGGGCGGCGTGCCCGACCTTGCCGCCGTCCTCGCGGCGTTGGACCGTCGCTACCCGCAGTCGTGGGCCGAGGAATGGGACGCGGTCGGCCTGGTCTGCGGAGAGCCTGTCCAACCGGTACGCCGGGTGCTGTTCGCCGTCGACCCGGTGGACGCCGTCGCGGTGGAGGCGATCGCGCTCGGAGCCGACCTGCTGGTCACCCACCACCCGCTCTTCTTGGCGCCGGTGCACGGCGTCGCCGGGACGACGGCCAAGGGCAGGTTCGTGACCTCACTGGTGCGGGGCGGTGTCGCGCTGTACGTCGCGCACACCAACGCCGACGTCGCGGCGCCCGGGGTGAGCGACGCGCTGGCCGGAGCTCTCGGCCTGCAGGACCTCCGTCCGCTCGCCCCGTCGCCGGCCGACCCGCTGGACAAGCTGGTGACCTTCGTCCCGACAGCCGGCGCCGAGGCGGTAGTCGACGCCCTGGCCGCCGCCGGCGCGGGTGCGATCGGGAACTACGACCGGTGCGCGTTCACGAGCACCGGTACCGGCACTTTCCGGCCCGGTCCGGGCGCGCAGCCCACGGTCGGCGAGCGCGGTCGGGTCAACCGGGTCGAGGAGAGCCGGATCGAGATGGTGCTGCCCCGTCACCGCCGCGGGCAGGTCGTCGCGGCCTTGCGGGCCGCCCATCCCTACGAAGAACCGGCATACGACGTCGTTGAGCTCGCCCTGCCGCCGGGGGAGCGCGGATTCGGCCGGGTGGGCACCCTGCCGGAGCCGGAGCCGCTGACCGCGTTCCTGCGCCGGGCAGCAGCGGCCCTGCCGGCGACGGCGGGCGGGCTGCGCTCGACCGGCGACCCGGACCGGCTGGTGCACACGGTCGCCGTCTGCGGCGGCGCCGGCGACTCGCTTCTCGGGCAGGCCGGTGCGGCAGGGGCCGACGTCTACCTGACTGCCGACCTGCGCCACCATCGCGCGTCCGAGCAGGCCGAAGAGGGTGGACCGGCGCTGGTGGATGCGGCCCACTGGGCCACCGAGTGGCCGTGGCTGGCCAGCGCCGCCGCCCTGCTCGCCGCGGACCTGGCGGGGGCGGACAGGACGGATACGGTGGAGATGACCGTCTCGAGCCGGCGTACCGACCCATGGACGCTGCACGTCGGACGGCAACCAGCCGACGAAGGACAGGAGCAGGCGAGCCCCCCGTGAACGCGGCCCCCGACGTCCAGTTGCGCCTGCTCGATGTGCAGGCGCACGACTCGGCGATCGACCGGCTGGCACAACGTCGGCGCACGCTGGCCGAGCTGGCCGAGCTGGCCGATCTGGACAGCCGGCTGGCCATCGTGCGGGACCAGATCGTGGCGGCCGAGACCGAGCTGAGCGACCGGGCGCGGGAGCAGCGCAAGGTGGAGAACGACGTCGACATGGTCCGGATCCGGATGGCCCGCGACCAGCAGCGGCTGGACGCGGGGCAGGTGACCTCGCCGCGCGAGCTCGAGAATCTGCAGCACGAGCTGGGGTCGCTCGCCCGGCGGCAGGCCGACCTCGAGGACCAGGTGCTCGAGGCGATGGAGCAGGCGGAGGGCATCGAGACGCTCCTGGCCGGCGTACGTGCCGAGCAGGCTGCGCTCAACGAGCGGCGGGGCACGGCGCTGGAGCGGCGTGACGCGGTCTGGGCGGAGATCGACGCCGACAGCGAGCGCGCGACCGAAGAGCGCAGCGCGCTCGCGGCGGACCTGCCGGGCGAGCTGACGGCGCTGTACGAGAAGATCCGCGCCGACTCCGGAGGGCTCGGCGCGGCGGCACTGGCCCGCGGTCAGTGCGGTGGCTGCCGCCTGACGCTGTCGCCGGTCGACCTCGGGGCGATCCGCAAGGCGCCTCCCGAGGAGGTGCTCCGCTGCGAGGAGTGCCGCCGGATCCTGGTCCGTACGCCGGAGTCCGGGCTCGGTCCGCCAGCGCCGGCAGCTCCAACAGGTTCGTGAGCGACCGGTGAGCCGGCGACTGGTCGTCGAGGCCGACGGCGGGTCGCGGGGCAACCCGGGGCCGGCCGGCTACGGCGCGCTGGTCAGGGACGCCGACACCGGCGAGCTGCTGGCCGAGGTGGCTGCGGGCATCGGGGTCGCGACCAACAACGTGGCCGAGTACCGCGGACTGATCGCCGGGCTGGCGGCCGCCGTCGAGCTCGATCCGGCCGAGGTCGAGGTGCGGATGGACTCCAAGCTCGTGGTCGAGCAGATGTCGGGCCGCTGGCAGGTCAAGCACCCGGACATGCGGGTGCTGCGGGTCGCCGCTGCTGACGTGGTGCGCCGGCTGCCGGCCGTCCGGTTCCGGCACATCCCGCGGGCGCAGAACTCGCACGCCGACCGGCTGGCGAACGAGGCGATGGACGCCGCCGCCCGAGGCCAGGCCTGGGAGCGGCGCGAGTTCGTCGCTCGTCCGCGGGCAGAGGCTGCTGCTCCGGACAGCTCTGCTCCCGGCAACCGGCTCGCCGGCTGGATGGACGCCCCGTCGGCTCCGACCGCGACGCTGCTGCTGCGGCACGGGCAGACGGCGCTGTCGGTGGAGAAGCGGTTCTCGGGCACCGGCGACCCCCCGCTGACCGCGCTGGGACAGGCGCAGGCGGTGGCCGCCGGCCGCCGGCTCGCGGGCCGCTCGGTCGCCGTCGTCGTCAGCTCCCCTCTCGGCCGGGCGCGCGCCACCGCCCGCGCGGTGGCTGCCGCCGTCGGTCTCGACGTGGTGGTCGACGACGGGCTGCGGGAGACCGACTTCGGCGACTGGGAGGGGTTCACCCTCGCCGAGGTGCGAGCCAAGTGGCCCGACGAGCTGACGGCCTGGCTGGCCGACGCCGACGTCGCCCCACCGTCCGGCGAGAGCTTCACCGCGACGGCCCGGCGGGTCCGGCAGGCCAGGGACCGCGTGCTCGCGGCGTACCCCGGCCAGACCGTCCTTGTCGTCAGCCACGTGACGCCGATCAAGACGCTGGTGCGGATCGCGATGGAGGCCCCGCCGGTGGCGCTCTACCGCCTGCATCTCGACCTGGCCTCGCTCACCGAGATCGACTGGTACGCCGACGGCCCGGGCGTGCTGCGCTCGTTCAACGACACGGGTCACCTGATCGAGCAGCCCGGCTGATCGCGATGCTTGGTGCATGTGACCTGGTCGCGTTCGTCGGCACCACGGACAGCCGCCGCGCCGCTGAGTTCTACGGCGGCACCCTCGGCCTCCCGCTCCGCGAGGAGTCTGCCTACGCCCTGGTGTTCGACGCCAACGGAACGACGCTCCGGGTCGCGATCATGCGGGAGCTGTCACCTGCGCCGTACACGGTGCTGGGCTGGGCGGTGTCCGACATCGTCGCGGTGATGACCGAGCTGGCGCAGCGGGGAACCCACGGCGAGTACTTCGACGTGCTGGAGCAGGACGAGCGCGCTGTCTGGACCACCCCGTCGGGGGACCGGGTGGCGTGGTTCAAGGACCCGGACGGAAACCTGCTGTCCGTCACCGAGCTGCGAGCATCTCGCAGCGACACCTGACCGACGTGGCGGTCACGCCAGGAGCAGCGCAGCAACCGTCGCGGCCAGCACCAGGGGTACGCCGACCAAACCGAGCCGGGCGAACTCGCCGGCAGTGACGGTGACGCCCCGGGACCTGCACCGCTCGCGCCAGAGCAGGGTGGCGAGCGACCCCCAGAGCAGGACGAGCGGGCCGACGTTGGTGCCCACCAGGAGGGCGAGCAGTTGGGTCCGGTGCCCGGTCGGGATCGCCCGCTCGAGGGCCAGGTACGCCGGCAGGTTGTTGACGAGGTTGCTCGCCGCGGCCCCCAGCCCAGCCGTCCTCAGCACGCCTAGCGCGCTGTCGCCGCCGCCAATGCCGGCCCGCAGCAGCGCATCCAGGCCGTGCCGGCCGGCGGCACTCACCACCAGGAAGAGGCCTTCGACCAGCAGGACCAGCCGCCAGGGCAGCAGCCCGAGGCGCAGGGCGTCCCGTCGTCGGACGGCGAAGACCGCGCTCAGGACCACGGCGCCGGCGAGGGCGACGTACTCGACCGGTAGGCCGACGGCGAACAACGGCCCGACAAGCAGGCAGACCGCCGCGGCAGTCGCGAAGAGCGCTCGGTCAGCGGGTGCGAGTGGTGGAGGGGTGTCGTAGCGCTGCCTGAGATCGCGCCGGTACCACGTCGCCAGCACGCCGGCACTGGCGACCACCGCAGCCAGCGCGGTTAGCGCCATGCGGGCCGCGAAGGCTGCGGTGGACAGGTGCAGCCGGCCGACCGCGAGCAGGTTGGTGAGGTTGGCGACCGGGAGCAGCAGGCTGGCGGTATTGGCCAGCCAGACTGCCGTCATGGCGAAGGGCAGCGGGCGCAGCCCGAGCCGCTGGGCCAGCGCCAGGACCACCGGGGTGAGCAAGACGGCTGTCGTGTCGAGGCTCAGCACGGTGGTGGTGAGCGTCCCGAGAACGACGACCAGGAGGAACAGTCGGCGGGCTTTGCCGCGGCCCAGCCGAGCGGCCCGCACTGCCGCGACGTCGAACACCTCGGCCGTGTCGGCCAGCTCGGCGATGACGGTGATGCCGACCAGGAAGGCGAGCACCGGAGCGACCCGCTCGGTGACGCTCAGGGCCTCGGGCAGCGGCAGCAGCCCGGTGGCGACCGCGAGCAGCCCCAGCACCGCTGCGGGGATCCACACGCGCGGCGACGCTACAGCGCCCTGACGCAGTCCGGGCGGACGGCGTACCCTCGCGATCACGGCGGACGAGTCGGCCGGGCGGTCGCGTCAGCACGTCGGGGAACCGGTGTACTGCCGAGGAACGTCCGGGCTCCACAGGGCAGGGTGGTGGGTAACGCCCACCCGGGGTGACCCGCGGGACAGTGCCACAGAAAACAGACCGCCACCGGGACCGGTCGCGAGACCGGGACCGGCGGTAAGGGTGAAACGGTGCGGTAAGAGCGCACCAGCGCCCCGGGTGACCGGGGCGGCTCGGTAAACCCCACCCGGAGCAAGGTCAAAAGGCGGCTCCGGCCGCTGCGCAGGCGTTCGAGGGCGGCCCGCCCGAGCCTGCGGGTAGACCGCTGGAGGCCGTCGGCAACGGCGGCCCTAGATGGATGACCGTCGCCGGCGGCGTCGATAGGCGCCGTCGGAACAGAACCCGGCGTACAGGCCGACTCGTCCGTCGCCTGCCGGACAATGCGCCGGTCAGGCGGCATTTCCGCAGGTCAGCGATCCTCTGTGCCCGGAGATGGCACAGTCGAGTTTGTGACGCATGACCTGCCGCTGCTCGGGTTCGGCTTGCCGGTGTCGGGGCGCTGGGCGACTACCGCCGCGACGGCACGTCGGGCTGACGGCGCCCCGCGATGAGGTTGAGCGAGGTGGAGGCGCGCGCGCGCCTGGCCGCCCACGTCCACGGCGTCATGTGCACCGTGCACAGCGAGCGCGGGCCCGATCCGGTGCCCGCGGTGTACGCGCTGGACGACGACGGCTTCGTCGGCATACCCATCGACCGGGTGAAGCCGAAGTCGTCGTCGCACCTGCAGCGGGAGCGGAACATCGTGGCGGACCCGCGCGCAGCGCTGCTCGTCGAGCACTGGGACGCCGTCGACTGGACGAGCCTGTGGTGGGTGCGGGCCGGGCTGCGACGGGAGGACGACCCGTCACCCGCGCGAGTCAACGACCTCGCTGCCAGGCTGGCCCGCACCGTCCCCCAGTACGCCCACCAGCCCTTCGACCGGGTGCTGGTGCTGCGTGTCGTCAGCGTGACCGGCTGGGCCGCCGCCGGCGAGTGACAGCGGTGGAGTCGCCGTAGTGCTTGGGTTGCGCGGTGACTCAGCGGGTGGACGTCGACTACCTCGTGGTGGGGGCCGGCGCCATGGGGATGGCGTTCACGGACGCGCTGATCGATCATGCCGACGCCCGGGTGGCGCTGGTCGACCGACGACACGGCGTCGGTGGCCACTGGCTCGATGCGTACCCGTTCGTCCGGCTGCACCAGGCGTCCGCGTTCTACGGCGTCGCCTCGACGCTGCTGGGTGGCAACCGCATCCAGCAGCAGGGCCCGGAGGCCGGGCTGCACGAGCGAGCCACCGTCTCGGAGATCTGCGCCTACTACGAGCGGGTTCTTGCAGATCGGATGCTGCCGTCCGGCCAGGTCGAGTGGTTCCCGACCTGCGACTACGTGGGCGAAAGGCAGCTCGTCTCGCGTATCTCCGGCCGGCGGTTCGAGGTGCCCGAGCACTGCCGGATTGTCGACGCCCGGTACCTGGCACCTGACATCCCGGCGATGGTCCCGCCGCCGTTCGAGGTTGCTGACGACGTCCGGGTGCTTCCGGTCAACGACCTCGTCGACCTGACGGAGGCCGCGGGTCAGTACGTCGTCGTCGGGTCCGGCAAGACTGCTACCGACGCCGTCGTGTGGCTCTTGGACCAGGGCGTCGACCCCGACGCCATCTGCTGGGTGCGGCCGCGCGAGCCGTGGATGCTCAACCGTGCGGTAGTGCAGCCGGTCCCTGCGGTGTTTCTCGGCATGGTCGCCGACACCATGCAGGCCGCCGCCACCGCGGCGTCGCTGGAGGACATGTTCCTGCGGCTCGAAGACGCCGGCATCATGGTGCGCGTCGACCGGTCGGTCACGCCGGCGATGGCCAAGGCACCGACGCTGGCGACCTGGGAGCTCGAGCGGCTGCGGACCGTTGAGAACGTGGTCCGTCGGGGCCACCTCCGCAGGGTCGAGCCGGGGCGCATGATCTTCGATGACGGATCGGTGGTCATCGCCGGCTACGCGGTCCTGGCGCATTGCGCGGCCTCGGGTCTGCAGAACCCGCCGAGAGTCCCGATCTGGGGGCCCTTGGGCATCACGCTGCAGGCGATCCGGAGCGGCTTCCCGTGCTTCGGCGCCGCCCTCGCCGGCTACGTCGAGGCGACCCGCAACGACGACGCCGAGAAGAACCGGTTGTGCCCGCCCACTCCGTACGGGAACTCGCTGGCCGAGTGGGCGAACATGACCGTCCTAGGAGCACGGGCCACGGCGTCGTTCGGGGCGGAACCCGACATCAGGGTCTGGGCGAACGAGACCGCTCTCAACCCCGCACGGATTCCAGCCGGGCACGCCGTCTCGCGGGAGTTGGATGACGCACTTGCCCGCCTGCAGGCCCACGCCGGCCCGGGGCTGGCCAGGATGGCCGAGTTGAGTGGGTCCGGCGCCACAGCTCGGCCACCCGCCGGCTTACGGCGGGGTCGCTCGCCAGAAGCAGCCCGTCGGTGACGAGCAGACCGGTGAGCGCGAAGAACAGCCCTTCCTCGACGGGGAGTCCCAGCACGGACCACCCGGTCGATGTGGCCGGTGCGATGGACCAGATGCCGCGGGCGAGGGCGAGCCGGTCCGCCGTACAGAGCCAGATCGCGACAGGCAGGAGGGTGCGCAGCCGGGCCGCGCGCCGGCCGGCCAGGACGTCTGCGGCGACCGCGCGTTGAAGGGCCAGCGGGGGAGCGGCCCAGGCCGGCAGCAGGCCGAGGTATCGGAGGTGGCCCCCGAGCAGCAGCATGTCAAGGCCTAGCCCGGCCACCGCGGACCAGCCGACGGCGCCTCTCCACCGGGGCGGAATGGCACCCGGCGGAGCGACCGGCGTGCCCGACAACGCCCCGGTCCGCAGGGCCCAGGCGCCGACAAGCGGCACTTCGAGGACGACGAACGCGAACTCCTCGACCGGCACGGACCCGAGCTGGCCGAGAACACCGGCCGGGTCGTAGCTCCACACGCCGGTCCGGACCAGGTACCCGTCCCAGGGTGCCGTCCACACCAGCGCCAGCGCCGACAGGAGAGCAACCGGCGCGACCAGCGACGGCCGGGACGGCGACGGCGAACAGGTCGAACAGCAGGTAGTCCATCGCAGGGACTACGCCAGCACCCGGCGGTCGTCATCCTGTGCGCTCGGCACGGTGAGCGCCTGCTCGGCGTACGCCGGGTCGTCCACCTCGCTCTTGACCCGGGCGACCTTGTAGATCACCAGGCCGAAGGCGGCCTTGGCCAGGATGTCCGCGATCGAGTAGCCGGCCTGGCGAGCGACAAATGCGTTGGCGCCGTTGAAGCCGAACACCGGGAACAGGTAGGCGATTGGGTAGACGCCCCACAGGCCGACCAGCATGATCCGCAGCTTGCTGACCGTGCCGCGAACCTCGGCCGGCTGGCGCTCCAGCGACCGGGTCAGCTCCACGAACAGCACGTAGAGCAGACAGAGGAACGGGATCGTGGACAGCGTCCCCCACACCAGCCGGGTGCCGGTGGCGGTGGCGATCTCACCCGGGTAGCCGAGCGCGATCATCGCGCCCGAGGCCAGCACCAGCCTGGCTCGCGGCGCAGCCGTGCCGACCGCAGTGGCCGCTGCCGGGCTGACGGGGCTGGCCCTGTTCCTGGGCGGACTGCCGGGCGCCGTCTTCGTTGTATTGCTGGCGCTGACGGTGCCGCACTCTGCAGTGGTCGCCCGGCTGGACCGGCTGGTCGCCGCCGAGCCGGCAACGGCAACGGTCGGCCGGCGTTGTCCGGGGCGGCCGCGCGATAGTGGGCGCATGAGCGCCGCGCCTTATGCCTGGCTCACCGCCGCGGCGTTGCCGGTGACAAGCGAGTCGGTCGAGCCGCTTCTGCGCGCGGCCCAGCAGGCGGGCGCGCTCGACCTGCCGCTGCCCGGGTCGGGACGGACCCTCGAACGCTGGCATTCGCTCGCCGAGCTCGCATCGGTCGACCTGGTGCTGGGCCGCCTGGTCGAGGCGCACGCGGACGCCGCCGCCATCCTGGCCGAGTTGGACGGCCCGGTAGCGGAGGGGTTGTGGGGGGTGTGGGCGGCCGAGCCGCCGACGGCGCGCGTGGAGGCCCGGCGTACCGACGCCGGCTGGCGGTTGTCCGGACGCAAGGCCTGGTGCTCCGGCGCCTCGGTGCTCGACCGCGCGCTGGTGACGGCGCACGCCGGCCAGGAGCGCCGGCTGTTCGCCATCGACGTCGCCGACGCCGCGCTCGTTCCCGGCACCTGGGCCGCTGTCGGGATGGCAGCAAGCGGGTCGGTCAGCATCGACCTGACCGACGTCCGCGCCGAGCCGGTGGGCGGCCCGGGTGGCTACCTCGACCGGCCGGGGTTCTGGCACGGCGGGGCCGGCGTCGCAGCCTGCTGGTACGGCGGCGCCCTGGGTGCCGCCCGCACGCTGCTCGCCGCCGCTCGGGCCACCCCCCGCGACCCGCACGCGCTGGCGCATCTCGGTGCCGTCGACGCACTGGTCGCCGGTCTGGCCGCCCACCTCGCCGTCGCTGCTGGCGAGATCGACGCCGACCCTGCCGGCGCGCAGGCCCGGCAGCGGGCCGTCCGGCTGCGCGCGCGGGTGGAGGCCGGCGCCACCGAGGTCCTC
>JALYXH010000064.1 GCA_030947185.1 Actinomycetota bacterium
CGGCCGACCTGCTGCCGCCCGAGCTGGGCCGGCGGTTGGCCGGCGCCGCCCGGCCTGAGGAGGTCAGCAGGACCGCCGGCCGCCGGGTGGCGGGCCGGGCCGCGACCGGGCTGCGGATCACGCCGCGCGACCCCGCGACGACCATCAGCCGGATCGAGATCTGGGCGGACCGTGCCACCGGCCTGCCGCTGCGCGCCGAGGTGACGCCGCGCGGGACCGACCAGCCGGTGCTACGCACGGCCTTCCTCGACCTCGACCTCCGTGCGCCGGTCCCCCCGCCGACGTTCACCCCACCTCTCGGCTCGAACGTCTCCGTGGTGACCGCCCCCGACATCGCCGGCCGGCTCGACGAGCTCGCGCCCTACCTGCTGCCTGACACGCTGGCCGGGCTGCCGCGCCGGGTCCGGCTCGCCGGGGTGGCCGCGGACGCGGGGACGGCCACCTACGGCGACGGCTACGCGCTGGTCGTCGTGCTGCCGCTGCCGGCCGACCTCACCGCTCAGGTGCTCCGCCGGCTGGAAGGGTCGCCGGCCAAAGACGTCGACGTCGGGCGACCCGCCGCAACGGTCCTGGGCATCGACACGCCGCTGGTCAACGCCCTCGTGGTTCGGGGCGGCCGGCGCGGCTACCTGATCGCCGGCACCGTCGGCCGGCCCACCCTCGAGCTGGCCGCCCGCACGCTGCTCGACTCGCCGCCGCGCCGGGCGGCCGGCCGATGACCGACGCAGCGATCGTCACCTCCGACCTCACCAAGCGCTTCGGCTCCCTGACGGCTGTGGACGCGGTCAACCTGCTGGTCCGCGACGGGGACCGGTACGGCTTCCTGGGGCCCAACGGCTCGGGCAAGACCACGCTGGTCCGGATGCTGCTCTCGCTGGTGCATGCGACCAGTGGCTCGGTCGAGGTGCTGGGCCGGTCGGTCCCCCGCCACAGCAAGGCGGTCCTGGCCGAGGTCGGCGCACTCGTCGAGGGTCCGGCGGCCTACGGGCATCTCTCCGGGCGGACCAACCTCGAGCTGCTCGACGGCGCCGGCCCCGGCACCTCGCGGACCGGTCGCCGGCGCCGGGTCGAGGCGGCGCTCGAGCAGGTGGGGCTGGGCGGCGTGGGGCGCAAGCCGGTCAAGGCCTACTCGCTGGGCATGCGCCAGCGGCTCGGCCTGGCGGGCGCGCTCCTGCGCCGGCCCCGGCTGCTGATCCTCGACGAGCCGACGAACGGGCTGGACCCGCAAGGGATCCGGGAGGTGCGCGACCTGCTCATCGCGCTCAACGACCTCGGCACCACGGTCTTCCTGTCCAGCCACCTGCTGACCGAGGTCGAGCAGCTGTGCACGCGCGTCGGCGTGGTCGACCGGGGTCGCCTGGTGGTGCAGGACGATCTGGCCGCACTGCAGGCCCCGACCGGACGGGTCGTCGTACGCACCCCGGACGCCGACCGGGCCGTGTCGCTGCTCGACGGCCGGGTGGCCGGCCGCACCGACGACCGACTGCTGGTGCGCGGAGAGGACCCGGCGGCGCTCAACGCCCTGCTCGTCGGGGCGGGCGTGCGGGTGAGCGCGCTGGGTGTGGAGCGCCGGACGCTCGAGGACGTCGTGCTCGCGGTGACCGGAGCCGGCAGCGACCGGTTCCCGGCGGTAGCCCCGTGATCGCCGTCGAGCTGCGCAAGCTGGTCCGCCGCCCGCGCACCTGGGTGAGCATCGCCCTGCTCGTCATGCTGCCCACCCTGGTGGCGATCTTCGTCAAGGTGACCCACATCGGGCCGCGACCGGGGGAGGGGCCGCCGTTCCTGTCGGCCATCCTGTCCAACGGGGCGCTGTTCCCCGCCGCCGCCCTGGCGCTGGTGCTGCCCCTGTTCCTGCCGGTGGCGGTGGCGGTGATCGCCGGCGACGCGGTGGCCGGGGAGGCCTCCGCCGGGACGCTGCGCTACCTGCTGGTCCGCCCGGTCGGTCGCACCCGCCTGCTGGTGGCGAAGCTGGTCTCGGTCGCCGTGTTCGTGCTGCTGGCCGTCGTGATCGTCGCCGGCACGGCGTACGTCGTCGGGGTGTCGCTGTTCGGGAGCCAGCCGCTGCCGAGCGTGTCCGGCTCCACCCTGTCGACCGGGCAGGCCACCTTTCGCACGGTCGTCACCGTGCTCTACGTCGGCTGGTCGATGCTCGGCGTCGCCTCGGTCGCGTTGTTCCTGTCCACGCTGACCGACTCCCCGCTCGCAGCGGCCCTCGGTGCCCTGGCGGCGCTGATCACCAGCCAGGTGCTCGGTGCCCTTGATGCCGCGGCCGCGATCAAGCCCTACCTGCCGACCCGCTACTGGCTGTCGTTCGTCGACCTGTTCCGCGACCCCGTGCTGTGGCGCGACGTCGACCGGGGCATCGCGCTGCAGGCGGTGTACGTCGTGGTGCTGCTCGGGCTGACCTGGGCCAACTTCACCAGCAAGGACATCACCAGCTAGCCCTCACCCGGCCCGCAGCGCGGCGCACTGGGCGGCCTGCGGCTCCACGAGCGGCCCCGCGCCGAGCGCGCTCAGGACCAGACCGGTGACCAGCGGGTCGCGGGGCAGGTCTGAGTGCGAGACCACCTCGTCCGCGCAGACCGACTGGAGCGCGACGTCGACGGCTCCGGCGAGGCGGGCGCTGTCCGGTGGGGTGACCGTCTCGTCCTGCGTCGTCCACAGCGACAGGACCTGGGCTCCGGGCGGGACCTCGCGGCCGGCGTTCAGTCGTCTCAACAGGTCGCTCCCGGGGGCGAGCTGCTGACATGCCAACGGGCACAGGCCCGGCACGAACGTCTGCACCGCGGACGCCACGGCGGCCCCGTGGTGGGGCGAGCCGAGGGTGACGATGCGTCTGGCCTTCGTCCTGCCGCCGTCGTCCTTCGCCCACAACCGGACCACGACGCCGCCGGCCGAGTAGCCCACCAGATCGACCGAGGGTGCCCCGGCCGCCAGAGCGGCGGTGACCGCGACGTCGAGGGTCTTCGCCTGCTGCCGCAGGTCACCGGTCCCGTCACCGGGGATCGGCACCGTGCGGGCGTCGCGCCCGGCCGCGCGCAGCCGCCCCGCGAGCACCTCGAGCGACGCGAGCGAGCCGCCGTACCCTGGCACCAGCAGCACCGGGCCGGGCAGGTCCTGCCGGGCGAGCGGAGCCGACCCACCGCCTCCGCTGCCGAGCCGGCTGGCAAGGAGTACGCCGAGAGCCAGCGCAGCCAGGACGCCGGCGCCCAGCACCGTCAACCGCCGCCGCGGGCTCAGCGAACGGAGCGGGGACCAAGCCACGCCCCATCTTCACCCGGCTGCGCGAAGCACCCCGGCGCGGCCCGCTGCCGTACCCTCGGATCATGTCCGTGGACCCGGCCGAGGAGCTCAAGGCACTCGACGCGACGCTCGTCTCGATCGAGACCGTGCTCGACGTACCCGCCCTCCGCGTGGAGCTCGAGGGGCTGCGCGAGCAGGCCGGCGCGCCCGATCTGTGGGACGACCAGGAGGCCGCGCAGCGCCTGATGAGCCGGATGTCGGCGGTGTCGGCAGACATGGAGCGGGTGGAGGGCCTGCGCCGGCGCATCGACGACCTGGTCGTCCTCTACGAGCTGGCCGAGCTCGAGGACGACGAGGGCGTCCGGCAGGAGTCCGACGCCGAGCTCGAGTCGCTGCGCAAGTCGATCGGCGAGCTCGAGGTGCGCACGCTTTTGGGTGGTGAGTACGACGAGCGGCACGCGCTCGTGCAGATCAACCCCGGTGCCGGTGGGGTCGACTCGCAGGACTGGGCCCAGATGCTGCTGCGGATGTACCTGCGCTGGGCGGAGCGTCGCGGCTACAAGGTCGACGTCTACGAGACCCAGGAGGCGGAGGAGGCGGGGATCAAGTCGGCCACCTTCGCGGTCCTGGCGCCCTACGCCTACGGCACCCTGTCCGGCGAGCACGGCGTGCACCGGCTGGTGCGGATCAGCCCGTTCGACAACCAGAGCCGGCGGCAGACGTCGTTCGCCGCCGTCGACGTCACGCCGGTGGTCGAGGCCAGCGACCACGTCGAGGTGGACGAGAAGGACCTGCGGGTCGACATCTTCCGCTCCAGCGGTCCGGGCGGGCAGGGCGTGAACACCACCGACTCGGCAGTACGGCTCACCCACCTGCCCACCGGCATCGTGGTCACCTGCCAGAACGAGCGCAGCCAGCTGCAGAACAAGGCGAGCGCCATGGTGGTCCTGCAGGCCAAGCTGCTCGAGCGCCGCCGGCAGGAGGAGGCCGACACGATGGACGCGATCCGCGGCGGCCGGCAGGACATCGCGTTCGGCTCACAGATCCGTAACTACGTGCTGCACCCCTACCAGCTGGTCAAGGACCTGCGCACCGACGTCGAGACGGGCAACGTGCAGGCCGTCCTCGACGGGGAGATCGACGAGCTGGTCGAGGCGGAGATCCGCTGGCGGCGCTCGCCGCCGCCCACCTAGCCGGCGAAGCGGCTGGCCGCGAGGGCGAGTACGGCGACCAGGGCGACCAGCAGCGCCAGCAGCTGGGGACTGATGGCCAGCCCGTCCCGCTCGTGGACGTGGGCTCGGGAGACGCGGCAGGTCGGGCAGCGACCGTCGGCGACCGGACCCGCGCAGACGGCGCAGACGAGGTGCTGGCAAGACATCCGGTCCCGTCCTCCCTGCCGGCTCCGGAAGGAGCCCGCCGTCACGTTCCACAACGTCGATCGGACGCGTGGCACTCCCACTGGACCCGTCGTTGCAGTGATGCCCGCTGCACGGCCGGTACACTCGGATCCCGTGATGCTCCTGTGATCCGCCTCGATCGGGTGACCAAGGTCTATCCGACCAGCACCCGGCCCGCCCTCAACGACGTCTCGGTCGATGTCGACAAGGGCGAGTTCGTCTTCCTGGTCGGCTCCTCCGGTTCGGGCAAGTCGACGTTCCTGCGGCTGCTGTTGCGCGAGGAGGCGCCGACCAAGGGCACCGTCCACGTCGCCGGCAAGGACCTCGCCCGGCTGTCCCAGTGGAAGGTGCCGGCCTTGCGCCGGTCCATCGGGTGTGTCTTCCAGGACTTCCGGCTGCTGCCCAACAAGACGGTGCACCAGAACGTCGCGTTCGCCCTCGAAGTGATCGGCAAGCCCTCCACCACCATCGCCAAGGTGGTGCCCGAGGTGCTCGACCTCGTCGGGCTCGCGGGCAAGGAGGGTCGGCTGCCGGACGAGCTGTCCGGCGGTGAGCAGCAGCGCGTGGCCATTGCCCGGGCCTTCGTCAACCGGCCGATGATCCTGATCGCGGACGAGCCGACCGGGAACCTCGACCCCGGCACGAGCGTCGGCATCATGAAGCTGCTCGACCGCATCAACCGCACGGGTACCACCGTGGTGATGGCCACCCACGACGCCGTCATCGTCGACTCGATGCGGCGCCGCGTGGTGGAGCTCGACACCGGCAAGATCGTGCGTGACCAGAGCCGTGGCGTCTACGGATACGCCCGCTAGGCGGGCGTTCCAGCCCGCACCCTGACCGACCGATAGGACCTCATGCGCGCCTCGTTCGTCCTCTCCGAGATGACCACCGGCCTCCGCCGCAACTTCACGATGACCTTCGCGGCGGTGGTCACGGTCATGCTGTCGCTGGTGCTCCTGGGCTCCGCCGTCCTGGTGAGCAAGCAGGTCTCGACCATGAAGGACTTCTGGTTCGACAAGGTCGAGGTGTCGGTCTTCTTGGCCAACGACGTCAGCCAGGACCAGCGAGCGCAGCTCAACGGCGACCTCAGCAGCAACGCCGAGGTCAAGACCGTGTTCTACGAGTCCAAGGAGGACGCCTACAAGCGGTTCACCCAGCAGTTCAAGGACTCCCCGGCGCTGGTCAAGAACGTCTCCGCCGACGCGCTACCGGAGTCGTTCCGGGTCAAGCTGAAGGACCCGACGCACTACGAGGTGGTCGCCAGCGCCTTCCGGAGCCGGCCGGGCGTCGAGGAGGTGCAGGACCAGCGGGCGATCCTGCAGCCGTTCTTCAAGCTGCTCAACGTGGTCCGCGTCGTGGCCATCGCGGTCGCCGTACTCATGTTGCTGGTCGCTCTGCTGCTGATCTCCAACACGGTCCGGGTCGCGGCGTTCAGCCGTCGGCGGGAGACCGGGATCATGCGGCTCGTCGGCGCCTCCAACGCCTACATCCAGCTGCCATTCCTTCTAGAGGGCATCGTCGCGGGGCTGATCGGCGCGGTGATCGCCTCGGCGCTGCTGTTCGTCGGCAAGTGGGTCTTCGTCGACCACGTCCTGCGGCCGGTGCTGCGCTTCACCGCCTTCATCGGCTGGGGGGCGGTCTGGACCACCGTGCCGCTGCTCGTTCTCGCCGGCGTCGGGCTGTCCGGACTTGCCTCCTTCGTCACGCTGCGTCGCTTCCTGCGCGTCTGAGACCACGGCCCGTCACCGCCGGCTGCGTATCCTGTGCCGATGAGAGCGCTGTCCAGCCGGGCCATCCGCGTGGGCGCGGTTGCGGTGGCTGTGACGGCGGCCTTCGTCGGCGGCGTTGTCACCGGGTCGGCCGGTCGGCCGGCACCCTCGCGCAGCCCGTCCGCCGGCCTCCTCGACGAGGTCGCTGACCACATCGCGGCGCAGGCCATCCGCCCGGTCGACCGCGAGTCGCTCGACCGGGCGGCGGTGCAGGGGATGCTCGCCGCCCTCGGCGACAAGTGGTCGGCCTACTACAACACCACCGACTACGAGCAGTTCCGGGACTCCCTCAACGGCCGCTACTCCGGTGTCGGGCTCTGGGTGCGCAGGGACGGGGACGGACCGCTCCTCGTCTCCAGCGTGCTGCCCGGGTCCGCGGCCGCGGCTGCCGGCGTACGCGTGGGCGACGAGGTCACCGGCGTGGCCGGTCGCGCCGTCGTACGCCGGAGCGTCACCGATGTGGTGGCCTCCCTGCGGGGCAGCAGCGGTACGACGGTGTCGGTCGCGCTGCGGCGAGGGACCGAGTCGAAGCTGGTGACGCTGCGGCGCGACCCGATCGCCGCCGCCGACGTCGCCGTCGACAAGGTGGCGCCGACGGTCAGCCGCATCCGGGTCACCGCCTTCACCCGCGGCGTCGGGCACGACGTACGCACTGCTGTCGAGCGGCTGGGCGGGAGCGGCAGCAAGGGTGTCGTGCTCGACCTGCGGGGCAACCCGGGCGGCCTGCTCGACGAGGCCGTCGAGGTGGCGTCGGTGTTCCTCGACGGCGGACCCGTGGTCTCCTATGCCCGCCGCGACGAGGCGGTGAGGCAGATCGACGCGACCGGGCACGGCAATCCCGGTGTTCCGCTCGTCGTCCTGGTCGACGGTGGCACGGCGAGTGCCGCCGAGGTGGTGACCGGGGCGCTGCAGGACCGCGGCCGGGCAGTGGTCATCGGGTCGCGCACGTTCGGCAAGGGCTCGGTGCAGGAGCCGGCGAAGCTCTCCGACGGTTCGGCCATCGAGCTCACCGTGGCCCGCTACCTCACCCCCAACGGCCGGTCGCTGGACGGTGTCGGGCTCGACCCCGACGTCGACGTGGCCGCCGGTCCGATGTCACCGACCTCCACCGACCAGGCCGTCACTCGGGGGGTCGAGGTGCTGACCAGCCTGCTGGCCGACGCGCGCACAGCCGGCCGGGGCTAGCCGGTGGCTCGGGAGACCGGCCGCAAGCTCGTCGCGCAGAACCGCAAGGCGCGCCATGACTATGCGATCGAGGACACCTTCGAGGCGGGTCTCGTGCTCACCGGCACCGAGGTGAAGTCGCTGCGGGCCGGCCGGGCCTCGCTCGTCGACGCCTACGCCGACGTCAAGGACGGCGAGGTCTGGCTGCACGGCGCCCACATCCCGGAGTACACGCAGGGCACCTGGACCAACCACGAGCCGCGCCGCGTCCGCAAGCTGCTGCTGCACCGGGAGGAGATCGGTCGGCTGGTCGGCAAGACGAAGGAGGGCGGCTTCACGATGGTGCCCCTGTCGCTGTACTTCAAAGACGGCAGGGCCAAGGTGGAGATCGCGCTGGCCCGCGGCAAGAAGTCCTACGACAAGCGCCAGGACATGGCGACCCGGGACGCCGCGCGCGAGGTGGCCCGGGAGATGGGCCGGCGCTCCAAGGGCATGGCGTGAGCGGACCGGCCGGCCCGGTGGACGACGCTGCAGTGCCGGCCTTCGTGGCCTCCCTCGGCCTGCCCGGGCTGGTCGACGTGCACGTCCACTTCATGCCACGGCGGGTGCTCGACAAGGTGTGGGCCTACTTCGATGCGGCCGGCCCGCTGGTGGGCACCCGTTGGCCGATCGAGTACCGGCTGGACGAGGCAGACCGCCTGGCCCGGCTGCGGGCCCTCGGCGTAGTGGCCTTCCCGTCGATGGTCTACCCGCACAAGCCGGACATGGCCGAGTGGCTCAACGGGTGGGCCGCCGACTTCGCCCGGCGTACGCCGGACTGCGTGCAGACGGCGACCTTCTTCCCGGAGCCGAGCGCGGGTCGTTATGTGCGTGAAGCGCTCGCGGCCGGGGCGCGGCTGTTCAAGGCGCACGTCCAGGTCGGCGCATACGACCCGCGCGACCCGCTTCTCGTGCCGGTGTGGGCGGCGCTGGCCGAGTCGGCCACCCCGGTCGTCGTGCACTGCGGCTCGGGCCCGCGTCCGGGTCCGTTCACGGGGCCGGGCCCGATCGGGGAGGTGCTCGCGGAGCACCCCTCGCTGCGGCTGGTCGTCGCCCACCTCGGCATGCCCGAGTACGCCGAGTTCCTTGCGCTGGCCCGGCGTTACCCGCAGGTGATGCTGGACACGACGATGGCGTTCACCGACTTCCCGGCGGTGCGGCCGTTCCCCCCGGACCTGCTGTCCGAGGTGGCCGATCTCGGCGACCGGATCGTGCTCGGTAGCGACTTCCCGAACATCCCGTACCCCTACGCCCACCAGATCGACGCGCTGGCCCGCCTCGACCTCGGCGCGGACTGGCTCCGGGCCGTGCTCCACGACAACGGGGCCCGGCTCCTGGGGCTGCCGGCGGAGAACTCCGGCGCACGCCGTTGGTAGAGTTGTGCCATCTCCATCAGTGACGACCAGGGGGTGAACGGTCTCGACTCCGGACGTCGAGGCAGGGGAAGCGGGCCGAGGAAGGCGACGATGATCTCGTTAACCACGAAATGTCGCAAAAGAATAAGCGCCGATAATAACGCGCTCGCTATCGCTGCCTAACTAGCAGCGAAGCCGTCAGCCCGGGAGTGCTTCCGGCCCGGGACCTGGCGTCGCTAGGAAGCTCACCGCTCGACTCGGCTTCGGGGTCGAGCGGAAAAGCCAACAGGAGCTGAGCCCGTCACCGGCCCGCCTGCGGGACCGGTGGGGCTGAGAAAAGCACAGCAGGCTGCGCCCGGAGAAGCCCTGGTTCCACGCCGGAGGACGCGGGTTCGATTCCCGCCACCTCCACC